>JAQTSL010000004.1 GCA_028711355.1 Rhodoferax sp. | reverse complement strand
TGGCGGTCGAGGATCTTTGCGGCCACTTTGTCTAGGTCGAAGGCAAGCTCGGGTATCAGGATGGCATGCGCGCCGCCGGCGATGCCGGCGTGCAGCGCGATCCAGCCGGCGTAGCGTCCCATCACCTCCACAAGCATTATGCGATGATGGCTTTCGGCGGTGCTGTGCAGGCGGTCCAGGCACTCGGTCGCGAAACCCACCGCGGTGTCGAAGCCAAAGGTGGTGAAGGTCTTGTCCAGATCGTTGTCGATGGTTTTGGGCACGCCGACCACGCGCAAGCCTTTTTCGTGCAGCGCGTTGGCGATGGTTAGCGAGCCGTCGCCGCCAATGGCCACCAGCGCGTCGATCTGATGGGTGGCAAAGTAGGTCAGAATTTCGTCAGAGCGATCCACCTCGCGCGTGCTGCCGTCGGGCATCTGGATCGGAAAATGCAGCGGGTCGCCTTTGTTGGTGGTGCCCAACATAGTGCCGCCCAGATGGCCGATGCCGCGCACCCGGTCCGGTGTCAGGCGCAACACGCCACCCTCGGAATAACGCTCGGGGAACAAGATGCCGTTAAAGCCGTCACGAATGCCAAAGCAGTCCCAGCCGCGGTTGGTCGCTGCGATGACCACCGACTGGATCACTGCGTTAAGGCCTGGTGCGTCGCCGCCGCCGGTGTTGACGGCAATGCGCTTGATGGGTTTTGTCATCACAATGTTCTCCTAAAGTTCTACAGGCAACAAAGCCACCCCGAAGCATCAAGAATCGCTGTCATTGTGGGCCACGACCCGCAATCCATGGATATCGGGTCGTGGCCCGGTATGACAACCAGGTTCTTTATGTTAATCAGTTGGAGACAGAGCTAAAGAGCTGTCCCACAATCGCTAATATACTCCTGAATATATAGCTTCTTACGCTTATTTAATAAGTCATTGAGGCTATTTTGCCCGATTTTCCAGGCGGCCTAGCCGGTGCGCCAGTTCGATTGCGCTGCTAACGCCCATCTTTTCAAAAATATGGGCACGGTGAAACTCGACCGTACGCGGGGTGATACCCAGATGGTCGGCAATGTTCTTGTTGTAGTGACCACGGATCAGTTCGTCGAGCACCTCGCGCTCGCGCGGGCTCAAGCTTGCCAGCGCCTGGCGCAGGCGCTGCGCGTCGGCAACGCTGTCCTGCACCGCGCTGGCAGCGGCCAAGGCCTGCGCCACCCGGTCCACCAGCTCGTTGTCCTGAAACGGCTTTTCCAGAAAGTCCCAGGCGCCGTTCTTGACGGTGGCCACCGCCATGCTGACGTCGCCATGGCCGGTCAGAAACAGCACCGGCCAGGGGCAGGTCAGCGCCTTGAGCTGCTCAAAGGTGGCCAGACCCGAGAGCGGTTCCATGCGTAAGTCCATCAAGACCACGGCGCTGCCCCAGTTGTTTTGACAGGCGTGCGCCGCCTGCAAAAACGATTCACCGCCATCCCAGGTTTTGGCCAGATAGCCGCGCGAATCGAACAACCAGGCCAGGCCGTCACGAATGTCGGGGTCGTCATCGACGATGTGGATATGTTCACCTGGCACGGGGTACGGCTCCTGGTTGCAGTGGTTCGGTCAGCGGCAAGCTCACCACAAAGCGAGCACCGCCCAGTACCGGGTCGCGGCTGACTTCGATGCGCCCATGATGCGCCTCGGCAATCGAGCGGCAAATCGCCAGTCCCATGCCCATGCCTCCTTCTTTGCGGCTGACAAAGGCGTTGAAGATGGTACCCAGCGCGTCGTCATCAACACCAGGGCCATTGTCCGACACGCGGATCGTTGCCAGTGACTGCAGATCGTCCTGGCGCAGTTCGACCCAGACCTGCGGTGCCAGATTGGCGCGCGGTGCCCAATCTTGCGCGTTGCTCACCAGATTATTCAATAGATGCTCCAGCAGCAATTCGTCAGCATCCACCCACACTGGCTGAGCCGGCGCGTCCCAGCGCAGCACGCTCCCACCGGCGTCTGCCAGTGCGTCCAAATTGGTCAATACGCGGTTCAACAGCGCCGTCAGATCCAGCCGCTGACGCGACAGCTCACGCTGGCGGGCAAACGCGTTGACACGTTTGATGATGCCACCGGCGCGTTCGGCCAGGCGCGCCATGCGCTGCACCACGGGCAACAATTCTGGCAAGGTGATGCTGGCGTCATTGAGGCGGTTGAGTAGCCCGTTGGCAAAGCTGCTGAGCGCGCCCAGCGGCTGGTTGAGCTCGTGCGCCAGGGTTGAGGCCACCTCACCCACCGCCACCAGTCGGCCCGAGGCCTCCAGCTTTTCCTGCTGCTGCGCGGCCATGCGCTGGGCGCGTTTGCGCTCGCTGATGTCCAGCACCGAACTCATCCAGCCGATCTGTTTGCCGGTGGCGGTCTGCAAGCGTGCTTCGTGAATGAGTACGTCAAGCAACTGGCCGTCGCGCCGCTGAAATTGCACCTCAACGCCGTTACCGCCCGTGCCCTGGTGCATGATGCTCTCGTGCACTTGGGTGAGTGCGGCCACCTGGTCGGTTGGCCAGTAGGGAAACGGTGGCGACTGGCCAATCAAATCACGCGTGCTGTAGCCAACCATGCGGGCAAAGGCCTCGTTCACGTACAAAATCCGGCCATCGCGATCCCACGCCCGCAAGCCCAGTGTGACCGAGTTTTCCATCGCGCTGCGCAGCGACACCTGTGCCTGTAGCAGCGCTTGAACCTGCTGGCGTTTGACAAAATCGCGGCGCAGTGCGTACAGCGCCACCAGCATGCCAGTCAGAAACAGCAAGGCCACCAGAAAGAACACCCGCGGTACCGTGGCTGGCGGCAATTGCACCTGATCGACCTGTAAAAACAAGTCGGTTCCTGGCAGATTCAGCCCGACCCGGTACGAGGTCGGGCTGGCAGTCGGCGGTAACGCCTCACCATTGGCAATTTTCAATAAGCTGACCCGGTGGTCCTGCGCAAACCAATCAGGTACCAGCGCCGCCAACGCATGTTGCAGTGACACCGCGGTCAGGTAATTGCCGACAAATTGGCCGCGGTCAAAAAAAGGTACTGCCAGCCACACCACATCGGTAGTGCCCCCTTCATGGTTCAACATCAGTCCCGCATAAGCGGATCGGCGCAACCCCTGTGTGGTACGTTGCATGATCTGCAGTGCCCTTGCGTTTTCTGCATCGGCATCATGATCGAGTTGCCAGCGTGTTGGCACGGTTTGACCCGGCAAACGCTGGCTGGCCGGCAGCCAGCCGCTGGACAACACCACCCCTTCTTCGCGCCACAACAGACCCCCTTGCGCGGTTGGGTGCGCCAGCGCCGATGTTGCCACTGGGCGCTGTGCCAGTTCGACAGATCGGCGCGCCAGCACCAGCAAATCGTCTTCGAGCCGACGAAAGTGAAATTGCACGCTTTGCTCGAGCCACTGTGCATCGGCGGCGCGCTTGCGCGCGTCTTCGTCGGCCTCGAACTGGTTCAGATAGACCAGCAGCGTTACCACTGCGCCAACCAGCAGCGCCAGCAAGCCCAGCAACCACAACAGGGCCAAGCGGTTGCGCCCAGGGTGGCGCGACGCGGACTGTTGCAACAGCGCAAAGTCGAGCGCGTGGTCAACCGGGGCAGCGTGAGGTGTGGTCATGGACAGATGACAAAGTGTTCGGATAATAGCGAGCATGAAGACTTCTGACCATCGGCTGTTGCGCCGCCGCGATCTGTTGTGCACAGGGGCGCTGGCGTCGCTGGGCCTGGCGCCAGTCCGCGCCAGCGCGCGCGCCGCCATCACGCTGCGCTTTTCGCATGTGGTAGCAGAGGAAACGCCCAAGGGTCTGGCCGCCAACCGTTTCAAGGTGCTGCTGGAACAGCGCTCTGAGGGGCGCATCGCAGTGCAGGTTTTTCCGAACAGCCAACTGTACGGTGACCGCGACGAGATGCAGGCGCTGCAACTGGGTGCGGTCGATCTGGTGGCACCATCGCTGTCCAAGTTTGGTCGCATCGGTTTGCCCGAGTTTGAACTGTTCGACCTGCCATTTACGTTTGACAGTCTGACGCAGGTGCGTCGCATCACCCAGGGGCCGCTCGGTCAGCGTCTGTTTGAAGGCCTGACGCGCCAGGGCTTGATCGGGCTGGGTTACTTTGACAATGGCTTCAAGCAGATGAGCGCCAACCGGCCGCTGCTGGCGCCGGCCAACTTTGCCGGACTGCGTATGCGGGTGCAGCCGTCTGGCGTGATCTCGGCGCAGATGCGTGCGCTGGGCGCACAACCGGTCACGCTGGGTTTCAGTGAAACGCGCCAGGCGCTGGCCAGCGGCGTCGTCGATGGCACCGAAAACCCGGTGTCAAACTTTTGGACCCAGGGGATGCACCTGGTGCAACGCCATTTGAGCTTGACCGACCACGGTTACCTGGGTTACGCGGTGGTCACCAACCAGCGCCTGTGGCAACACCTGAGTCCGAACGACCGTAAACTGGTGCAGCAGGCATTGCAGGATGCACTGACTTTTGCCAATGACATTGCCGACCGGCAGAACGACCAGGCGCTGCAAGCGCTGCGTGCCAGCCACGCCACACAGATTCATTTGCTAACCCCGGCCCAGCGTGACCAACTGCGTCAGGCGGTGCGACCGGTTCAACGACACCTGGCAAAGCGTATCGGCGCCCACTGGCTGGATCAGTTGCAGCAGGCGCTGTGATCGGTTGGGGTAATCCCTAGCTGTTGAACGCCACAGTTGGCATATCTGCCAAATCGCATTAGCCTGCGGTTTTTTTCGGAGCCCTTTGCACCATGAAGAGATTGTCTGGGTTGAGCCTGGCAGCGCGCCTGAGTTTGGGTTTTGGCGTTATCTTGCTGCTGCTGGTGAGTTTGTCGGCGTTGGCGCTGGTGCGGATGCAATCGTTGTCTGCCACGTTGGAAGAAATTACCGTGCGCAACGCCGCTCGCGCGCAAGCCATTAACGCCATGAAGCACAGTGTGGCGCAGTACGTGCAGACGCTGGGCGACCTGGGCAGCACCGACCTGGAAGGTGGCCCGGCGGTACTGACCAAAGTGCGTGCTGCGGTGGACAGTTACAAGGCGGCACAGGGCAACGTGCAAAAGCTGTTGCCGTCCGACACTGTGGTGGCGCCCCTGCTACAAAAGATTCAGGCCAGTGCAACCGCCGCCACCGAGCTGCAATCGATCGGCGAGAAGCAGGCCGAGGGGCGCGGCCTGGCGGCGCAGGCTTTTTTGATCCGCGGCGAATACGCCAGCAATAACGCAACCTGGAGCGCCCGCCAACAGGCTTGGGGCCAGGCGGTAGATGCACTGAGCGACTGGCACGAGCAAGTCAATGCGGCTTTGTCGGCGCAAGCTACCAGCGCGGCAGCAACAGCGCGGCAGGCAATTATGGTTGGTACGCTGCTGGCTTTTGCCCTGGGCTGCGCGCTGGCGATCTGGCTGGTGCGCGACACGCGTGCAGCCATCGGCCAGGCCGTCAGCGCAACTCAGCGCATGGCGCAACATGACCTGTCAGCACCGATCCGGACCGACCGCCTGGATGAAATTGGCGGCCTGTTGGCCGCGCTCGAGCAGATGCGGCTGAACCTGCACGCACTGGCCGCAGGTGTTGGCACCGCTTCGGCTGACATCAACAACGCCAGCGGCGAGATTGCCCAGGGCAGCCTGGACCTGAGCAACCGCACCGAAGCAGCGGCCAGCACGCTACAAACCACACTGGGTGCGATCAGCCGCTTGAGCGCAGCGGTCACCCAAACCACAACCGACGCGCGGTCGGCGCAAACGCTGTCTGCGCAAGCCAGCGCGATCGCCACGCAAAGCGGTGCTCAGATGGCACAGGTGGTAAATACCATGGCCGACATCAGCACAGCGTCGCACAAGATTTCGGACATCATCGCGCTGATCGACGGAATTGCCTTTCAAACCAATATTCTGGCCTTGAACGCGGCTGTGGAGGCGGCCCGCGCGGGCGAACAGGGCCGGGGTTTTGCCGTGGTTGCCAGCGAGGTCCGTGCGCTGGCTGGGCGCAGCGCTGCTGCGGCCAAGGAGATCAAGTCGCTGATTGAAGCGTCTTTGTCCAAGGTCGCTAGTGGTACCGCACAGGTCGATCAGGCGGGCATGACCGTGCACCAAGTGACCGCTGCGGTGGAAAGCGTCAGCGCCACCATTGCCAGCATCACGCGCGAGGCGGCCGACCAACTTGATCACATCGAGCAGACCAACCAGTTGGTGACGCAGATCGACAGCGTGGCACAGCAAAATGCCGCGCTGGCCGAGCAGTCGGCAGCAGCCGCGTCGTCGCTGCGCCAGCAGGCCACGCAGCTCGATGAGCTGGTACACCGGTTTCAGCTTGAGCGCAGCGCTGGCGCAAGCTTGCCGGTAGCTGCCGCCGTGTTACTGGCGCGCTAGTGTTAACGTGAAACAACAGGTTGTCATACCGGGTCACGACCCGGTATCCATGAATTTGGGTTGGGCACGGGTAGCGGTAGCGCAATTGGGGTCAGATCCGGCCGCGCAGCGCAACGGCTCTGACCCCAATTGCGCGGCCTGGACAAAAAATAGCGATATTTCATCCTCCGGGGTGGTGGTTTGAGACCATGACAGTCAACGGCAACCGGGTGAAGCTGCGCTGCTTGGCGCTGGCGCTGATCGGCGTGGTAGCGTTGACGGGCCTCGCGCGCGGTGCGCCGATGGTCATACGCTACAGCCACGTTACGGCCGATGTGACCCCCAAGGGACAGGCCGCCATCAAGTTCAAGGAGCTGGCCGAAAAAATGTTCCCGGGCCGGGTGCAGGTCAAGGTTTATCCTAACAGTCAGTTGTTTGGCGACGACACGGAGATGCAGGCGTTGCTGCTGGGTGAGGTGCAGTTCATCGCCCCTTCGCTGGCCAAATTTGGTCGCTACACGCACCAGTTGCAGGTGTTCGACCTGCCTTTTCTGTTCAAGGATATGGCTGCGCTGGAGCGTTTTGAGGGCGGCCCGGCCGGGCGGCGGCTGCTGGCTAGTCTGGCACCTCAAGGGATGCATGGATTTGGTTATCTGCACAATGGCATGAAGCAACTTTCGGCCAACACGCCGCTGCGTTGGCCGCATGATGCCAAGGGGCTGCGCTTTCGCATTCAGCCCTCAACCGTGCTGGCAGCGCAGTTTGTAGCGGTGGGTGCCAAACCCCGCAAAATGGCCTTCGCTGATACCTTCCAGGCACTCCAAAGCGGCCAGGTCGATGCCGCTGAAAACCCCTGGTCCAATATCTACAGCCAAGGTTTTCACACGGTTCAAAAGTACATCATGGAAAGCAACCATGGTGCGTTGGAATACATGGTGATCGGTAACGCCAGATGGTGGAACGGGCTGCCCCCCGACCTGCAAAAAGGCCTGGCGCAAGCCATGGCCGAGTCGATCCGCTACGGCAACCAGATCGCGTTGCGCGAAGAAGCGACCTTTCGCAAACAGGTCATCGCCGACCGTCAAGCCCAGGTGGTGACGCTGACCGACGCCCAGTTACAAGCCTGGCGCAACGCCATGCAACCGGTCTGGAAAGCGTTTCAGGCCGAGATTGGCAAAGACCTGATTGATGCGGCGCTGCAAGCCAATGATTGACGTGAAACAACAGGTTGTCACCCCGGACTTGATCCGGGGTCCAGAAATTTGGAGCCATGGATTGCGGATCGGCGTCCGCAATGACAGCCCTCCCTCATGCTTCGGGGTGACTTTGCGGCCATGGAGGTTAATCAGGGCACATCGCTCGCGCGAGTGCTCTGTCCCGCAAGGTGGACATCCGACAATCAGTTGAAGACAGAGCAAAAGTGCACTGCGTGTCACTTTTGGTCTGTCCCCCAAATTCTTACTAATCCGGGTAAACCCTAGCTGTTGAACGCCACAGTTGCCTTGACACTGCTTCGCCGGTAACCTTCGCCTGCTTCGTTTTTTAACTCTAATTTTTTGAGGAGATTTCCATGAAATTGAAATACATCTTGGCCGCTGCCCTGCTCGCCGTCGGTTTGAGCGCCAGCGCGCAAACCATCATCAAGTTCAGCCACGTCGTGGCGACCGACACACCCAAGGGTCAAGCGGCTGAGTTTTTTGCCAAACGTGCCAATGAACTGACCGGCGGCAAGGTCAAGGTCGAGGTCTACGCCAACAGCACCCTGTACAAGGACAAGGAAGAAATGGAAGCGCTGCAAATCGGCGCGGTGCAAATGCTGGCACCATCGCTGGCTAAGTTTGGGCCCTTGGGTGTACGCGACTTTGAAGTGTTTGACCTGCCGTTCATTTTTGACAATGACGCTGAACTGCACAAAGTCACCACCGGTGCGGTCGGCAAAAAACTGTTTGACAAGCTGTCAACCAAGGGCATCACTGGCCTGGCCTACTGGGACAACGGCTTCAAGTCGTTCTCGGCAAACAAGCCGCTCAAAAACCCGGAAGACTTTAAAGGTCTGAAGATGCGGATCCAGGGCTCCAAGGTGCTTGAATCGCAAATGCGCTCGGTCGGCGCGCTGCCACAGGTGATGGCGTTCTCTGAGGTCTATCAAGCCCTGCAAACCGGTGTGGTCGATGGCACTGAAAACCCGCACTCCAATCTTTATACCCAGAAGATGCACGAAGTGCAAAAGCACGTGACGCTGACCGACCACGGTTACCTGGGTTATGCCGTCATCACCAACAAGAAGTTCTGGGACGGTCTGCCTGCTGACGTGCGCGGCCAACTGGAAAAAGCCATGGTGGAAGCCACCGTGTACGCCAACAAGATTGCCAAGTCCAAAAATGACGACGCCATCGCCGCTGTGCGTGCCTCTGGCAAGACTACGGTCTATACCCCCACGGCAGCCGAACGCATGGCGCTGAAAAAGGCCATGGTCAAGGTGCACAAAGAGATGGAATCGCGCATTGGCAAGGAAACCATCGACAGCGTTTATCAAGCCACGGGCTTTGACCCCAGCAAGCTGTAATCCGGCTTTGCTGGTACCCCAGTCCGGCTGCTCTGGGCTGGGGTATTTTTAAGCTCTAGCGCACGTTTGACAAGCGCTTGATACTATAAATTGAGAAGCAGTTCGCCATGAAAATACTCGATCACCTGGAAGAGTGGATCATCACTTTCCTGATTGCAGCGGCCACCCTGATCATTTTTGTGGCGGTACTGCACCGCTACGCCTCTGGCTTGCCGGTGCCCGGCTTGCAAGACTGGTTGTTGACGCTGGATTTTGGTTGGGCGCAGGAGCTCACCATCATCATGTTTGTCTGGATGGCCAAGTTTGGCGCTGCCTACGGCGTGCGCACCGGCATCCATGTGGGTGTGGACGTGCTGATCAATCAATTGAATGATGCCTACCGCAAAAAATTGATCATCATTGGCTTGCTGGCCGGCGCCCTGTTTACCAGCATCGTTGGCACGCTGGGTGCCGTGTTTGTCTGGGAAAACGGCGCCCATTACGCCATCTACAACTGGGTCGGCCTGTCGCTGGAAGGGATGTACGAAGGCCCGACCACCCCCGATCTGGAGGTGTCGACCTGGAAGGTCTATTGCGCCGTGCCTTTTGGCTCTTACCTGATGTGTTTCCGCTTTTTGCAGGTGCTGCGCAATTTCATCCGCTCGGGTGAACTACCGCACCACGACCACGGACACGTTGATGGCATTGAAGAAGTTGAAGTGCCTGCCCCCGCCCCACTGACCCTCAAGACCCCAGGAGCCGCATCATGAACGGTGGCATCATTTTTGTCCTGCTGACGGTGCTGATGCTGACCGGTATGCCGGTGTCGATTTCGCTCGGTCTGACGGTTCTTTCCTTTTTGTTCTTTATGACCGAGGTGCCGATTGAATCGGTGGCCATGAAGCTGTTTACCGGCATCGAGAAGTTCGAGATCATGGCGATCCCGTTCTTTATTCTGGCGGGCAATTTCCTGACGCATGGCGGCGTCGCCAAACGCATGATCCGTTTTGCCACGTCGTTGGTGGGTCATTGGCCCGGTGGCCTGGGCCTGGGCGCGGTGGTAGCGTGTGCGCTGTTTGCCGCCGTGTCGGGCTCCAGCCCGGCGACGGTGGTGGCCATCGGCTCGATCCTGATTCCGGCCATGGTCAAAGCCGGTTACCCGGCGCGTTTTGGCGCTGGCATTGTGGCATCAGCGGGCGGCTTGGGCATTTTGATTCCGCCGTCGATTGTGATGGTGATGTACGCCGTGTCCACCAACAGCAGCATTGGCGCGCTGTTCATGGCCGGGGTCATGCCGGGACTGGTGCTGGCGGCGATGCTGCTGTTCACCACCTTTTACCGCGCCTGGAAAAATGGCTACCCGAAGGAGCGCCGCGCCAGTTGGGGCGAGCGCTGGACGGCGTTTCGTGAATCGTTCTGGGGCCTGGCGCTGATCGTTGTGGTGATGGGCGGTATTTACAGCGGCATCTTCACACCCACCGAAGCGGCCGCCATGAGCGCGGTCTATGCCTTCTTTGTCGCGGTTTTCATCTACAAGGACATGGGTCTGAAGGACGTGCCCAAGGTGCTGCTGTCGTCTGCCAACATGAGTGCCATGTTGCTGTACATCATTACCAACGCGGTGTTGTTCTCTTTTCTGCTGACCCATGAAAACATTCCGCAAGCCATCTCTGAATGGTTGCTGGCCATGGGCCTGGGGCAGGTAAGTTTCTTGCTGGCTGTGAACGTGCTGCTGCTGGTCATGGGCAGCTTTATGGAGCCGTCGTCGATTATCCTGATCACCGCGCCAATCTTGTTCCCGATCGCCATGAAGCTAGGCATTGACCCAGTGCACTTTGGCATCTTGATCACAGTGAACATGGAAATCGGCATGATCACGCCACCAGTGGGGCTGAACCTGTACGTGGCCAGCGGGGTGGCCAAACTGGGCCTGACCGAAATGGCCATTGCCGTCTGGCCATGGCTGCTGACCATGCTGGTCTTTTTGGCGCTGGTCACCTACTACCCGCCTTTGAGCATCTGGCTGCCCAAGACGATGGGGATGATGTAGCCCAAGCGTAACTGCGTCAGGGCGCCCTGCCTGGAGCGTCCTGACCGTCTCAATATGAGAATTTCCTGACAAAACCGGGTTGCCATCAGGGTTAGTCCTAGGTTTTAACGTGGTCGAAAACCGAACAATCGCTATGTATTCAATTTCATAAGAACGGCATTGCATAGGTGCTGTTCGCTTTGGTTCATTCACCAACCCACAGGAGACACACATATGCAAAAGGTGTTGCACATCAACGCAGACAAATGCACCGGCTGTCTGCAGTGCGAAATGGCCTGTTCTTTTGAGAACTACGGCACCTTCGCCACCGCCAAATCACGCATCAAGGTATTCAACTTTCACCACACCGGTAAAAAAGTGCCTTACACCTGCACCCAGTGCGACCAAGCCTGGTGCCTGCATGCCTGCCCGGTAGAAGCCATCACGGTCGATAAACTGACTGGTGCGAAAGTGGTTAACGAAACGACCTGCGTCGGCTGCAAAGTCTGCACCATCGCCTGCCCGTTTGGCACCATCAACTACGTGCAAGAAACTGGCAAGGTGCAAAAGTGCGACCTGTGCGGCGGCGAGCCCGCTTGCGCCGACGCCTGCCCGACCGGCGCCATCACCTTCATCGACGCCAACTGGACTGGCCTGGGCAAGATGCAGCAGTGGGCTGACAAGCTTGGCAATCAACCTACAGCAATTTAAATATCTTGTGGGTCAGACCACTTTGCGCAGCAAATGTGCTCTGACCCCAACACTTCAGGAGAACACATCATGTCATGGGCTGGAAAAATCCTTCGCGTTAACCTCACCGCAGGCACCGTCAAATCTGAACCCCTCAACATGGACTGGGCGCGCGCCTACATTGGCTCGCGCGGGCTGGGCACCAAATACCTGGTCGAAGAAGTCGATGCCAAGGTTGATCCCCTGTCGCCAGACAACAAAATCATCTGGTCCACTGGCCCGCTGACCGGCACCATGGCCAGCACGGGTGGGCGCTACACCGTTATCACCAAAGGCCCGCTGACTGGCGCAGTCGCTTGCTCCAACTCGGGCGGCTACTGGGGTGCCGAACTGAAGATGGCCGGTTGGGACATGGTCATCTTTGAAGGCAAATCGGCCAAACCGGTCTATCTGGTCATCAACGACGACGTGGCTGAATTGCGTGATGCCGCCCACCTGTGGGGCAAGAGCGTCTGGCAGACCGAAGAAATCATCAAAACGGGCCTGCAAGACCCGCTGGCCCGCGTCTCCAGCATTGGCAAGGCCGGTGAAAACGGTGTGCTGTTTGCCGCTGTGGTGAACGACCTGCACCGTGCCGCCGGTCGCTCCGGTGTCGGCGCGGTAATGGGCAGCAAAAACCTCAAGGCCATTGCCGTGCGCGGCACCAAGGGCGTGGGCAACATCCGCGACCCCAAAGCCTTCATGGCCGCCACCAAAGCCGCCAAGAAGGTGTTGGCCGACAACGGCGTCACCGGCACCGGCCTGCCCGCCATGGGCACCCAAGTGCTGATGAGCGTGATCAACGAAGTCGGTGGCCTGCCCACGCGCAACCACATTGACAACCAGTTTGAAGGTGCCAAGGACATCGGCGCCGAAGCCATGGCTGCGCCACGCAAGACCGACGGCAAAAAACACCTGGTCACCAACCAGGCCTGCTTTGGCTGCACCATCGCCTGTGGGCGCATCAGCAAGATGGACGAAGGCCACTTCACCATTGAAAACAAGCCGCAGTACCGCGGTGCCAACGGCGGCCTGGAATACGAAGCCGCCTGGGCGCTGGGTGCCGCCAATGGTGTGAGCGACCTCGAATGCCTGCAATACGCCAACTTGCTGTGCAACGAAGAAGGCATCGACCCGATCAGCTTTGGCGCCACCGTCGGTGCGGTGATGGAGCTCTACGGCATGGGCGTGCTGAGCAAAGAGCAAATCGGCATTGAAGCCCCGTTTGGTTCGGCCCATGCGCTGGCCTTCTTGGCCGAAGCAACCGTCAACGGCCGTGGCTTTGGCAAGGAAATTGGTCAGGGCTCCAAACGCCTGACTGCCAAGTACGGCCACCCCGAACTCAGTATGTCCAGCAAGGGCCAGGAATTCCCGGCCTACGACGGCCGGGCCATCCAGGGCATTGGCCTGGCTTATGCCACCAGCAACCGTGGCGGCTGTCACCTGCGCGGCTACACCATTGCCTCTGAAATTCTCGGCATCCCGGTCAAGACTGACCCGGCAGAATCGCAGGGCAAGCCAGAACTGGTCAAAGCGTTCCAGGACGCCACGGCAGCGTTTGACTCGTCGGGCTTATGCATCTTCACCACCTTCGCCTGGGGCCTGCAAGACCTGGCGCCGCAAATGCAGGGCGCCTGCGACGCGGCCTATACGGTCGAAGAATTGGCCCTGATCGGCGAGCGCATCTGGAACATGGAGCGCGAATTCAACAACCGCGCCGGTTTTACCAACAAAGACGACAGCCTGCCCGCGCGTTTGACCACGCCTGAAGGCGCCTGCAAGACCGGCCCGATGAAAGGCAACTTCAACCAGCTCGCCACCATGCTGCCGTTGTACTACGAAGCCCGCGGATGGGACCCCGAAGGCCGCCCGACCGCCGCGACCAAACAGCGCCTGAGCCTCTAGGATTATTGGGGTCAGAACAGGTTTATTGGGGTCAGATCACCGCCCGCAGGGCGTGTGCTCTGACCCCGATAAACCGGACCGTGCAAGATAACGCAGGTTTTTTGAGGTCGGATCACCGTAGAGAGCGCAGCGAACGAAGCGTGCTCTGACCCCAATTTGACCTCCAATTTCCTCAGGTAGCCGCTTTTTTCTGGAGGAATCACCATGAACCACCACGTCATTCTCGGCGCCGGCCCAGCCGGTGTTATCGCCGCCGAGACCATTCGCAAGTTGGCCCCGACGGATGCCATCACGATCATCGGCGACGAGCCCGAACCGGCCTACTCGCGCATGGCCATTCCGTACCTGTTGATGGGCAACATCAATGAGGCTGGAACCTATCTGCGCAAAAGCCCGACGCACTTTGCCGACCTGAAGATAAATGTGCATGTAGCCCACGTGCAATCAGTGCAAGTTGCTACTAAAAAGGTAGTCCTTGATGGCGGCGAGTCGGTCCAGTTCGACACCTTGCTGGTGGCCACCGGTTCACGCCCGGTGACCCCACCCATTCCTGGCATCAAGTCCGAAGGTGTGCACCGTTGCTGGACACTGTCAGACGCCCGGGCCATCATGGCGCTTGCCAAACCCGGCGCACGGGTGCTGCAGCTCGGTGCCGGTTTCATTGGCTGCATCATCATGGAAGCGCTGGCCGCACGCGGCGTCAAGTTGAGTGTGGTCGAGATGGGCGACCGCATGGTGCCGCGCATGATGGGCCCGACCGCTGGCGGCATGATCCGCGACTGGGTCGATGCCAAGGGTGTCGAGGTGTTCACCAGTACCAAGGTCGAATCCATCGAGCCGGGCAAGCCGCTTACCGTGAAGCTCTCCAACGGCAAAACCGTGCAGGCCGACCTGGTCATCAGCGCTGCCGGGGTGCGCCCGGCCATTGGTTTCATGGAAAACTCTGGCGTTACCTGCCTGCTGGGCGTGCTGACCGACGAGCATCTGCAAAGCAACGTGCCCGGTGTATTTGCGGCGGGTGACTGTGCTGAGGCATTTGACAAAGTGTCGGGCAAGGCGATCGTCAGCGCGATCCAGCCCAATGCGGCTGAACAAGCGCGCATTGCTGGCGCCAACATGGTGGCGTTTGCGCGGGGCAGAGCCGCGCACGCCGAGCTCAAAGGCGTGACGCAAATCAACGTGCTTGACACCTTGGGGCTGATATCGAGCAGCTTTGGCGAATGGCAAGGGGTGCCTGGTGGTGAACACGCTGAGCTGACCGATAAGGCCGCGGGCCGTCACCTGAGCTTGCAGTTCAGCGGCGACGTGCTGGTGGGCTGCAACAGCGTGGGTTGGACTGACCACGTGGGGGTGATGCGCGGCCTGGTCGAAGGCCAGGTCAAGCTGGGCGACTGGAAAGACCGTCTGCTGCAAGACCCTACGCTGCTGATGCAAGCCTATCTGGCTAGCGCGCAGGGGCAGGGCGAGTGGTCGGGCGCGCAGGATGAGCGGCGGCGCTGACTCAGCTAATCTGTACAAGCCGCAGAATGGGGGTCAGAGCCCAATCGGTGCTGCATTGTTGGCTGGTTTGAAGACTTGAGCCCGAATTGGGATCTGACCCCCATTCAGCTACCGCCTGCCCAATAACGACCTTCATTGGGCTTCGTTTTTGGTGTTTCACGTTAACTTGCATGGTCTGGCAGCCACCTCAAAGCATGAAAGATGGCTGTCACAAGCGGTCCACGACCCGCTGTTCCAGTGCGTCCAAATTCATGGATACCGGGTCGTGGCCCGGTATGACATCCTGTTCTTTCACGATAACCGTCGCGCCGTTTGATCGGCGTCAGCCTTGCGGTACCACGCGCGGCTTGCCGGTATCGTCGATCGCCACATAGGTCAGCAGCGCTTCGGTTACCTTGGTGAAATCGCCCTGCGCGCTAAAGTGCTCGGCATAGACCTCGATCTTGACGGTGATCGAGGTTCGGCCAATGCGCACCAGCTTGCCGTAAAAGCTCAAAATGTCGCCGACCCGCACCGGTTGTTTGAAGATGAATTCGTTGACCGCCACGGTGGCCATGCGTCCGCCCGCGTAGGGTGATGCGATCACTGCGCCGGCCAAGTCCACCTGTGCCATCACCCAGCCGCCAAAAATGTCACCGTTGGCGTTCACATCGCGCGGCATCGGGATCACCTTGAGCACCAATTTTTCGTCCAGTGGCAGCGCCAGCTTGGGATGCGCGGCGGTGTTTTGCGCGCCCGCTGGGGGAGCGTTAGGGTAGGGGCTTGCAGACATGGGCACAATCCTCGGGTTACGTTGATTCATTGATTCAGATTGTCCCTTATGCGCCGCCATTCCCATGCCCACAGTGGCACGTCTCCTGATGCACCTCCTACACCCATAGCGCCGCGGACCGACTGGGCTACCTTGCAGCGCCTGTTTCCGTACCTGTGGCAATACAAGTGGCGGGTGATCGCCGCGCTGGTGTTTATGGTCGGGGCCAAACTGGCCAACGTGGGCGTGCCGATCTTGCTCAAGGAGCTGGTGGACACCATGAACCCGAAGGCCGGCGTCGGGCTGCAAGCGTTGTTGATCGTGCCGCTGGGTTTATTGGTGGCCTACGGCCTGCTGCGCTTGTCAACCACCGTGTTTGCCGAGTTGCGCGAGTTGATTTTTGCCAAAGCCACTGAAGGTGCTTCGCGCAGCATTAGTCTGCAAGTGTTTCGGCATTTGCACGCCTTGAGCCTGCGCTTTCACCTGGAACGCCAAACCGGTGGCATGACGCGCGACATAGAGCGCGGCACCCGCGCGGTGCACTCGCTGATTAGCTTTTCGCTCTACAGCATTTTCCCGACGCTGATTGAGGTGGCGCTGGTGCTGGGCGTGCTGGCGGTCAAGTTTGACGCCTGGTTTGCCTGGATTACCATCGCGGCGCTGGTGCTCTACATCATTTTTACCGTGCTCGTGACCGAGTGGCGTACCCAGTTCAGAAAGCAGATGAACGACCTGGACAGTACCGCCCACAGCCGCGCGATTGACTCGCTGCTGAACTACGAGACGGTTAAATATTTCAACAACGAAGAATTCGAGGCCAAGCGCTATGACGACAACCTGGAGCGCTACCGCAAGGCCGCGCTCAAAAGTCAGACCACGCTGAGCATCCTCAACACCGGCCAGCAACTCATCATCGCCGCCGGGCTGGTGCTGATGCTGTGGCGCGCCACGCAGGGGGTGGTCGATGGCCGCATGACGCTGGGCGACCTGGTGATGGTCAACGCCTTCATGATTCAGCTCTACATTCCGCTGGGTTTTCTGGGTGTGTTGTACCGCGAAATCAAACAGGGACTGACCGACCTGGAAAAGATGTTCACCCTGATGGAGCGCGAACGCGAGATTGCCGACGTGCCGGGTGCGCAGTCCTTGCATTTACGCCCTCTCCCGCTGGGAGAGGGCCGGGATGAGGGCTCTGCCAGCGTGCGCTTTGAAAACGTGCACTTTGCCTACGACCCGGCGCGCCCGATCCTGCACGACATCAGTTTTGACATTCCGGCAGGCAAAACCGTCGCCGTGGTGGGGCCGTCAGGTTCCGGCAAATCGACACTGGCGCGGCTGCTGTTCCGGTTTTACGACGTGCAAAGCGGCCAAATTCTGATAGCCGGGCAAGACATCAAGCAAGTCACCCAGGCCAGCGTGCGGCAAGCCATTGGCATCGTGCCGCAAGACACCGTGCTGTTCAACGACACGGTGGAATACAACATTGCCTACGGCCAGCCGGGTGCGACCCGTGAGCAAGTGCAGGAGGCCGCAAAGTCAGCGCACATCCACAGCTTTATTGCCGCCACCCCGAAGGGTTATGACACCATGGTGGGTGAACGTGGCCTGAAACTCTCGGGTGGCGAAAAGCAGCGGGTAGCGATTGCCCGCACCCTGCTAAAAAACCCGCCGATCTTGATTTTTGACGAAGCGACTTCGGCGCTGGATTCTGCCAACGAGCGCGCCATCCAGGCCGAGTTGCAAAGCGTGGCACAAAACAAGACCACGCTGGTGATCGCGCACCGCCTCTCTACCGTGGTCGATGCGCATGAAATTCTGGTGATGGAAGCCGGGCGCATTCTGGAGCGCGGCAGCCACGCCGGGCTGCTGGCCAAAAATGGCCGCTACGCCGAGATGTGGACGCTGCAGCAGAGCACCGAATAACGGGATTTCACTTGCGGTTGTCAAGTACCGCGTCGAGCTGCAATTTCTTGATTGGCGCGACGGCAGCGGTTGCCATGGCGCGGCTGGCAAACGGTCCGACGCGCACACGTGTGAGCTTTTGGCCGTTAAACGTCAACACTTCTCGCTGCGCTGGCAGCCCGGCTTGGACCAGCTTGACATAAGCACGCCGTGCGTTGTCGGGGTCGGCAAACAGGCCAACGTTGACATGGTAGCCCACAGCCGATGGTGCAGATGCCCGCGCCGGTGTGGTGACCACCTGCGCTGAAGCGGGTAAAGGGGCGGGCTTGGATGCAGGCTCAGGCGCATCCTCGGAACCGGGGACAGCCAAAGGCGCGGGGGCGGGTGCAGAGGCTGGCGCAGAACTGGGGGCGGATGAGCGCGCTGATATAGGTACCGATATGGGGGCCGATGACGGTGTAGCGGCCGCCCGCAAAATTGGCGCAGACGCAGACGCAGGTGCTGCGTCTGCGATCGGGCGCGTTGTCGGCTGAATTGGCGTTGGCGGTGCTTCTGTCACGTCGGCAACTGGCGTTGTTGGCCACGCCAGGTAGCCAAGTACTACCATCAGAACAACCATCAGCCCATTGACGGCAAGCTGGCGTTGAAGCCAAACACGGCTGGGGGCGCTTTGGGTCAGCATACTGCATGCCACTTCCAATGTCGGGGCGCGCTCCAGGGCGCGGGTGATGCTGCTGCGGCAGTGCCGGTACAGCAGCAGGTCGCCCAACAGCGCCGGCAACCCACAGGCCAGCGCCGCACACGCAAGCAGCACACCCACTTCCACCGCTGTGGACCACTGCAACAATAAACGCCCCGCGCCGACCAGCAACAGCGGCAGCACTAGCAGCGCAGCCGCGTACAGCACCGCAGGCAGCCACAGTCGCCTGAAGATCATCCAGTTGAAGGTGCACAGACACGCGACCCAGTTCCAGCCTGGCCTGCCCCGTCCAAGCGTCTCAAACTTGGTAAATAGCGGCAGATAGCGCTTGGCGCCAACCGGGCCAATGGCCGCGCCAAACAAGGCCGGTAACGCAGGCGCTGGAAAAGGATCGAACACGATGGGTGCAGGAGCATGAGGTTCGGCCATGCGACATTTTGACACTGGCAGCGTCATGCCCGAAGTCTTTGCCAGATGCGCTGGGTACTACACTTTGCGCTCTTTTACTGGAACCCGTCGCCGGGTGTCTTGATGGAACCACTGGTCCTGTTGTTGATGGCGTTGGTCGGTCTGCGTCTGCTGGCGATGCGCGAGCAGCGCGTGCGCATCGCCCTGCTGGGCGAGCATCTGGCGCGCCACCAGATTGAAAAATTGATGCAAAGCGTGGTTCAGGGATCTCTGCGCGCGTTGGGCGAAGCTGACCTTGAGCGGCAAGCGTCGATCTGGAGCATGCTTGAAAGCACCCAGGCCGAGCTGAGCCAGCAGGTGAGCGCGTTGGCGCTGGCGTTCGCCAATGTGCCGGAGTTAGATGCCCGTATCAGCAAGTTGCCGCTGGCTCTGCCTTACGCCACGCGTTGGTGGCCCACGCTGTGCATTGACGCACGCAAGCTGATCAGTCTGCACGCCCACGCGCTGCTCCAGGCGGTGCAAGCCGACCCAGGCGTTTCGCCAAAAAGCCGGGCCTTCACCTTTATGGCCGAGCTGTTTTTGTTTCAGCACACCTGTCACTGGTTTTGTCGCTCGCGGCTGGTCGCTTCGGCGCGGCTGATGGCACGTCATCAAACTGCCTATGCCCAGGTGCTGGCGTCGGTGGCGGCGCCAACCCGTCAGGCCTATCAGGCGCTACTGGCATAGCGCAAGCACAGAATCATGGAAACCAAGTGGCTTGAAGACTTTGTCAGCCTGGCTGAGACGCGCAGTTTCAGCCGTTCGGCGCAGTTGCGTCACGTCACGCAGCCGGCGTTCTCAAGGCGCATCCAGTCGCTGGAAGCCTGGGCGGGCGCTGACCTGGTGGACCGCAGCAGTTACCCGACACGGCTCACCCCCGCAGGGGAGACTTTGTATGCACAGGCGCTGGAGGTGCTACAGGCCTTGCAGACCACGCGCGCCATGCTGCGTGCTCACGCCACCACGGCGCAGGACGTGATTGATTTTGCGGTACCGCACACGCTGGCTTTCACCTTTTTTCCAGCCTGGGTGTCGGGCCTGCGTGAGAAGTTTGGCCCGATCAAAAGCCGTTTGATTGCGCTCAACGTACACGACGCGGTGATGCGCCTGGTAGAAGGCAGTTGCGACGTGCTGATTGCCTACCACCATGCCTCGCAGCCCAACCAGCTTGACACTGCGCGCTACGACATGGTGACGCTGGGTGAAGAACTGGTGGCGCCCTATGTCAAGCCCGACGTGCACGGCCAACCACTGTTTGAATTGCCTGGCAAGGCGCGCCGACCGCTACCCTACCTTGGCTACGCGCAGGGTGCCTACCTGGGGCAAATGGTGGAACTGATCCTCAAGCGCAGCAGCGCGCCGATCCACTTCGACCGTGTCTATGAAACCGACATGGCCGAAGGCCTGAAGGCGATGGCGCTCGAAGGCCATGGCATTGCGTTTCTGCCGATGAGCGCGGTGCAGAAAGAAGTGCGCGCCAAAAAGCTGGTTAGCGCCGCGCCCCCCGAGCTCAAGGATTTGCAGATCACCATGGAAATTCGCGCCTACCGTGAACGCCCCGCGCGACGGGAACCGACGCGTCCAACCGACGCACGTGCAACGCAAAAGGTGTCCCAGCACGATGCGCAGGCCTTGTGGGATTACCTGACGGCCCAGGGTAGTGTCTCGTAAGTGCCCACTTTAGCGCACCGACAGCACCCTGGTTTGGCGACAATCACGGCATGAGCCAAGTCAAAACACCTTTGCAAATCCTGACACTGACGCGCCCGGATGACTGGCACCTGCACCTGCGTGACGGCGCTGCACTGGCCACTGTGGTGCCGCACAGCGCCGCCCAGTTTGGCCGCGCCCTCATCATGCCCAACTTGCGCCCGCCGGTCACCAGCACCGTGCAGGCGCTGGCCTACCGGGCGCGCATACAGGCTGCGGTACCCGATGGCGTGGACTTTGAGCCGTTAATGGCGCTGTACCTCACCGACAACCTGCCTGCCGATGAAATCCAGCGCGCCAAAGACGCAGGCATTGTTGCGGTCAAGCTCTACCCGGCCGGTGCCACCACCCACAGTGACGCCGGTGTGACCGATCTGCGCAAAACCTATAAGACGCTCGAAGCCATGCAGCGCGCGGGTCTGCTGCTGCTGGTGCACGGCGAAGTAACCTCACCCGACATTGACCTGTTTGACCGCGAGGCGGTGTTCATCGACACCCAATTGGCGCCATTGCGCCGCGACTTTCCCGAATTGAAAATCGTGTTTGAACACATCACCACGCGCGAGGCGGTGCAGTATGTCCAGCAAGCCGACCGTTTTTTGGCCGCCACCTTGACGGCACATCACTTGCTGTACAACCGCAATGCGATCTTTGCTGGGGGTATTCGCCCTCACTACTACTGCCTGCCGGTTCTGAAGCGTGAGGTGCATCGCCAAGCGTTGGTCGCGGCGGCCACCAGCGGTGATCCCAAGTTTTTTTTAGGCACCGACAGCGCGCCGCACGCCACCCAGTTAAAGGAAAACGCCAACGGCTGTGCCGGTTGCTACACCGCGTATGCGGCGCTGGAGCTGTATGCACAGGCGTTTGAATCGGTGCGCGCGCTGGACCAACTGGAAGCTTTTGCCAGCTTTCATGGTGCCGACTTTTATGGCCTGCCGCGCAACACCGGCCACATTACCTTGCGGCGCGAAAGCTGGACGCTGCCCGAGAGTTTTGCCTTTGGTGAGGCCATGCTCAAACCCCTGTGCGCCGGCGAGTCGCTGAGCTGGCGTGTGACGGCAAGCTGAATTGGGGCCTACAACCGGCATGCCAAGGCGTGTATCGATGATTTGGTGAGCGACGACTGACCATGACGTCCTGAAATTCGGCAAACCTTGTGGGGAATTGCGTCCGGCCATGCTTGAATTTTTTGGCTTCGCCACTACCATTGCGACCTTGCAGCGCGGCTGGCCCGCGCTGCTTTTGTCAAGAGGAAACCATGAAACGTATTCTATTATTTGTGCTGACCAACGTGATGGTGGTCGCGGTGCTGGGCATTGTGGCCAGTTTGCTGGGCGTCAACCGTTATCTGACCGCCAACGGCCTGAACCTGGGCGCGCTGCTGGGTTTTGCGCTGGTGATGGGTTTTGGTGGCGCCATCATTTCGCTGCTGATCAGCAAACAGATGGCCAAATGGACGTCGGGTGTGCTGATCATCAACCAGCCCACCAGCGCCGATGAGGCCTGGATTGTCGAGACCGTGCGCAAGCTCTCCGAGCGCGCCGGCATCGGGATGCCTGAGGTCGGCATTTTTGAGGGCGCGCCCAACGCGTTTGCCACTGGTGCGTTCAAAAATTCGGCGCTGGTGGCGGTCAGCACCGGCCTGTTGCAAGGCATGAACAAGGAAGAAATCGAAGCCGTCATTGGCCATGAAATTGCCCACGTTGCCAACGGTGACATGGTCACCATGACGCTGATTCAGGGCGTGATGAACACCTTTGTGGTGTTTTTGAGTCGTGTCATTGGCTATGCGGTGGACAGCTTTTTGCGCAAGGGCGACGACCGCGCCAGTGGCCCCGGCATCGGCTACATGATCACTACCGTGGTGCTGGACATCGTGCTGGGCTTTGCCGCCGCCATTGTGGTGGCTTGGTTTAGTCGTCAGCGTGAGTTCCGTGCCGACGCGGGCTCGGCCCAGTTGCTGGGGCGCAAACAGCCGATGATTAACGCGCTGGCGCGACTGGGCGGTATGCAAGCGGGTGAACTGCCCAAGAGTGTCGCGGCGTTTGGCATTGTCGGCGGTATTGGCGCGCTGTTTTCTACGCACCCGCCGCTGGAAGACCGCATTGCTGCGTTGCAAAACGCGCAGTAACCAGATGACATCTGTCATCCGTCAGGGCGCTTGTTCAGACCCGTTCCACCACTGAACGACCCGACGGGACGACAAACCGCGCCAGTGTTTCAATCGCGGTGTCGTGTCGGGTCACATCGTCCACCACGCGCAGGGTCGTGATGAGTTGCGTCGGGGTGAACTGCGCTATGCCATAGCCTCGGCGCAGAGCATCCGCAAAGATGAAATGCGGGTTTTTTGCCAGGATGTTGGCGGTTTTGGCACCGCCACTGGAGTGGGACGTGAGGCTGGTGCCGCAAAACTCTACCCCCACGCTGGTGCTGTTGGCGTTCGCGTAATCGGCCTTGACATGGCCCACCCAGTTTTCATGCACATCACCCCCCAACACCACCGGGTTGGGCACAGCGTGCTTTTGCAACGCATCGGTCAGGCGACGGCGGGCGGCAGGGTAGCCGTCCCAGCCATCATTCCAGAAGGTTTGGCCGGGGCCCACCTTCCCATCGCGCTGGCCAAACAGGGTTGACTGACCCAGAACAGTCCAGCTTCTTGACGGCGCTGGTGGTATCGAAAACTGCCGATGCAACCATTCTTCTTGTGCCTGGCCCAGCAGGCTGTGCCCCGCATCTTGCCACTGAGCGCATTTGTCAGGGTTCACCATGCCCGAGCCCAGTGCGCCATCTTTGGTGCAGGCTTGTGGGTCTCG
Organism: Rhodoferax sp.; assembly: GCA_028711355.1. Lineage (GTDB taxonomy): Bacteria > Pseudomonadota > Gammaproteobacteria > Burkholderiales > Burkholderiaceae_C > Rhodoferax. The sequence continues at coordinate 7,781 of JAQTSL010000004.1, read as the reverse complement.
ATACTGGCGAGCATCGAGCAGGTAGAGGGTGGCCAGTTGGCCGTAGCGCATCTGGCCGTAGAGGCGCATCTCGGCACCCGTTGCCAAACCCGTCATGGCTTGGGTGAGTACCGAGGGGCGAATCGGCATGTGCTCATAATAGGCTTGGTAGGCTGCGGCGCGGCGCGCCAGAAATTGGCTGGGGTCAGCCGGATCATTGGCACCGCTGCGACCGGCCTGTAGGCCAGCGTAGTCGTTTTGCACTTCGTGGTCGTCCCACGTCATCAGCCAGGGGCAGGCGGCATGCATGGCTTGCAGATCAGCATCGCTCTTGTACAGCGCATAACGCTGGCGGTAGTCGTCCAGTGTCAGCACCCAGCCGCCAGAAGGCGTGCGCAGCTTGCTGTTTTTGGCCGGGTATTCGTAGATGTAGTCGCCCAGGAACATCACGGCGTCAAGGTTTTCTTGCTGCATATGGCGCCATGCGGTGAAGTAGCCGTCTTCCCACTTCTGGCATGACGCGTATCCCAACCGCAGGCTGTTGACTACCGTATCCGGCTTGGGAAAAGTGCGCGTGCGCCCCACCGGGCTGACAAAGTCACCCACCATGAAACGGTAGTAGTACCAGCGGTCGGGCTCCAGCCCTGTCACTTCGACGTGTACCGAATGGGCCAACTCTACGGGTGCAAGGGCCTGGCCGCGCTGGGCCAGGCCCTTGAACTGATCATCATGCGCCACTTCCCACTGCACCGTGACAGGGTCGCGGCCCAGGCTGGCGGCGGACTCACCCGGCACATTCAAGCGGGTCCACAACAGCACCGAATCGGGCGTGGGCGCACCACTGGCCACACCCAGTGTGAATGGGGTGCTGTCAAAGCGCGGCTGGCACCAGGCGCTGCGCGGCAAATAAAGGGTAGTGGTGCTGACGCTTAGCCATTGCAGCAGACGGCGGCGATCTGGGCGTTCGGGTGCTGTCATGATCGGTGGGGGTGTTCATCAAGCATGTCTATTTCCAGACTTCGCCCAAAAACGCAAGTACGCGGCGTTTGGCATCTTCACGCGCCTGCGCATTGGGGGCCACAGTGACACCTTGTCCAGGATGAACGCCATTGGGCACGTCCTTGCGCACACGTTTTGTTGTCAGACTGGGGTTGTCAAAGTCGTGGTAGCTGTCAGGGTAGAGCACGATGCGCATGGGCTCGTTGCGGCCAGCCACCGTGTCTGTCAGCGCCTTGCAAGGGGCAGCAGGTGTCCAGTCGTCTGCTTCACCCATCAGCACCAGCAGTGGCGCGTAGGGGTGAAATCGGTCGGCATGGCGGTTGCGGGCTGAGCAACCCGGGTAAAACGATATTGCCGCAGAAAACCCTTTGCCGTGCTCGGGTTGGTGGCTGATGGTTGCCAGCGTTACACCGCCGTCATATGACCAGCCAAGGATGCCAATGCGACTGGGATCTACATCGCTGCGCTGGCGTAGCCAGGCCAGCGCAGCGTAGGCGTCTCCCACACCGTCAGACTCCTTGACTTTGCGCTCGTCAAATTTGACGCGACAAATTTCCTTGCTGTTGCGAGCGCTGAAACTATCGAGCATCAATGCGATATAGCCGTGACTGGCAAGAATTTCACCCCACATCTGGTGACGCGCGCTGAGCTCACCCTGGCTGTTATAGGCGCCGCCGCACCCATGCATCATCAAGACTGCCGGATGGGGGCCGGGGCCAGCAGGCTTGAACAGGTGCGCGACGAGTGCTACCGCAGCGGAAGAGATGCCCGCGGTCGGGACGTGGATGGACTCAACCGCCGCCGCACTGGCGTTACCAATGCACAACGCAAGAAGTAGCGTGTGAAATCGGCGCAAACGTTTTGAGCTTTTTTGCATTTCAACCAAACTTTCGACCCAGGAGTTGATTTTGATCTGTGACCTGACAGGGCAAGTCAACTTGTGACGGGCCAAGTATGGCACCGTGGCGGGACAAAACCCTTGCAGCAAACGCTTGTGTGCAGCGATCGGCTAGACTTGCTTCATGGAACTCTCAACCTGGTTAGCCTTTTTTGCCGCGTCCTGGGCCATCAGCATTTCGCCTGGTCCGGGCGCATTGGCGTCGATGAGTGCTGGGCTAAATCACGGCTTCAAATACGGCTATGTCACCATCTTTGGGCTGGTGCTGGGCATCTGGACGCAACTGTTGATTGTGGGTGTCGGCCTGGGCGCGTTGATCGCAGCGTCCAGCGCCGCCTTCACCGTGGTCAAGTGGCTGGGCGTGGCTTACCTCGTATGGCTGGGCATTGCGCAGTGGCGCGCTCCAGCGCGTCCGATGATGGCTTGCAACGATACGGGCGAACGGGTAACGCAGCGCGCGCTGATTCTGAAGGCCTGGATGATCAATGTGATCAACCCCAAGGGCACGGTGTTTTTGTTGGCGGTGGTGCCACAGTTCATCAACCTGAGCCAGCCGCTGCTACCACAATATTTGATCATCGGCGCGACGCTGGCTTTCACCGACATGGTGGTGATGTCGGGCTACACCGCACTCGCATCCAAAGTGCTGGGGGCGCTCAAAGAGCCGGCGCACATCCGCGTCATGAACCGCACCTTTGGCAGTCTGTTTATTGTGGCAGGGTCGCTGTTGGCGTTGTTCAAGCGGGCCCAGTAACGCCGCTAAAAAGAGCGTAACGCCGTCGGTCCGCTGAACTTGCCACGCTTAAACCACGAAAAGATTGCGGCTGGGATTCTGGACATTGCCCGGGTGCAAGTGACGCATGGCGTGACCGCATAGACCGCTTTGCGCCAGTCGGGGCATCAAACCTGGTGCTGGTAGCTACGCTGAAGCTGCACAGACAAGAATTGAAAAGGGTTTGCTGCTGTATTTACAGTGGCAAACCCTTGCTGGTATTGGTGGGAACTGAGGGGCTCGAACCCTCGACCACCGGATTAAGAGTCCGCTGCTCTACCAACTGAGCTAAGTTCCCGTATCGGAACGTGGCTTGGGGCCACTGATCGAAGCCGCGAATTATAGTCATGAAAATGTATGACTTTCTCGCTGGCTATCCAGGCAGAAGCGGTATGCAACAGCTTGCATGCCCGGCTACATCAGCAAATGCTCCCCCGCGTTATCGCCACCCAGCGTGACGTAATTCACCTTTCGGATGTCCATCAGTTTCTTGCCGCCCGAATAGCTGATGGAGCTTTGCACGTCTTGCTCCATCTCGGTCAAGGTGCTGGCCAGCGTGCCTTTAATGGGTTCCAGAATGCGCTTGCCCTCCACATGCTTGTATTCGCCTTTGTTGAAATCGCTGGCCGAGCCGTAGTATTCCTTGTAGAGCTTGCCGTCCACCTCCACCGTGGCGCCGGGGGACTCTTGGTGGCCAGCAAAGAGCGAACCGATCATCACCATGGTGGCGCCAAAGCGCACGCTCTTGGCGATGTCGCCATGGTCACGGATGCCGCCGTCGGCAATGATCGGCTTGGTCGCTACGCGGGCGCACCACTTGACGGCGCTGAGCTGCCAGCCGCCGGTGCCAAAACCGGTCTTGAGCTTGGTGATGCAGACCTTGCCCGGGCCGACTCCCACCTTGGTGGCATCGGCACCCCAGTTTTCCAGGTCGATCACCGCCTCGGGCGTGGCCACGTTGCCCGCAATGATGAAGGTGCCGGGAATTTTGTCGCGCAGGTAAGCAATCATCGCTTTGACCGTGTCGGCGTGGCCGTGCGCGATGTCGATGGTGATGTAGTCGGGCGCCAGCCCCAGCGCCACCAGCTTGTCCACGGTGTCGTAGTCGGCTTGTTTGACCCCCAGCGAGATGGAGGCGTACAGGCCGCGCCCGGCCATGCGCTGTACAAACGCCACGTTGTCCAGGTCAAAGCGGTGCATCACATAAAAGTAGCCGTTTTGCGCCAACCAGACACAGATGTCTTCGTTGACCACGGTTTTCATGTTGGCGGGAACGGCCGGGATGCGAAAGCGCCGTTGGCCCAGCTCGACGCTGGCATCGCACTCAGAGCGGCTTTCTACGCGGCATTTGCGTGGCAGCAGCAGGATATTGTCGTAGTCAAATATTTCCATTGTCACGCACCTTTTGATGTGGTTCAAACAAGAGCGCTTGGATTGCTGCCGGCAAAAAAATACCGGGCGGCAATGGCTTGGGCCCGGTGCTTGATTCTAGTCGCGTCGCTCGTTCCTACAATGAACCCATGTATTCTGAATCGACTGCCCACACCCCAGATGCCCACCTGCTGCATAACCTGAACCCTGAGCAACGTGCTGCCGTCGTTCTGCCTGCCGAGCACGCGCTGATCCTGGCCGGGGCCGGCTCTGGCAAGACCCGCGTGCTCACCACCCGCATCGCCTGGCTGCTGCAAACCGGCCAGGTGTCGCCCGGTGGTATTTTGGCCGTGACCTTTACCAACAAGGCCGCCAAAGAGATGATGACGCGGCTTGCCGCCATGCTGCCACTGAATGTGCGCGGCATGTGGATTGGCACCTTTCATGGCCTGTGCAACCGGTTTTTGCGCGCGCATTACAAGCTGGCCAACCTGCCGCAGGCGTTTCAGATTCTGGACACGCAAGACCAACTCTCCAGCATCAAACGCCTGTACAAACAGTTTGGCATTGACGACGAACGTTTTCCGGCCAAGCAAATGCAATGGTTCATTGGCGGCTGCAAAGAAGACGGCTTGCGCCCGGCGCAGGTGGTGGTCAAAGACCCGGAAACCCGCAAGAAGGTCGAGATTTTCCAACTGTATGAAGAGCAGTGCCAGCGTGAAGGCGTGGTCGATTTTGGCGAGCTGATGCTGCGCAGTTATGAGCTGTTACGCGATAACGATCCCATCCGCGAGCATTACCAGCGGCGCTTTCGGCACATTCTGGTGGACGAGTTTCAGGACACCAACAAGCTGCAGTACCTGTGGCTCAAGATGCTGGCCGGCACCGGTGCGCATGGCAGTGCAGACGGTGCAGACGACGCCTTTGCACCCACGGGTTGTGTCATGGCGGTGGGCGACGACGACCAGAGTATCTACGCGTTTCGTGGCGCGCGCGTGGGCAACATGGCCGACTTTGTGCGTGAATTTCATGTGCAACACCAGATCAAGTTAGAGGAAAACTACCGCAGCGGCAGCAACATTCTGGACAGTGCCAACGCGCTGATTGCCCACAATAGCAAGCGCCTGGGCAAAAACCTGCGCACCGCGCAAGGGCCGGGCGAGCCGGTGCGCGTCTATGAAGCGCCGAGCGACTTTGCCGAGGCGGCCTGGATGGTCGATGAGATGCGCGAACTCGTGGGGGCCGCCGCGCCGGGCCGCCCCAAGCAAGGCCGCGCCCCCTCGGGGGGCAGCGAGGACACGTTAGTGCCGAGCGTGGGGGCTTTTTTCCAGCGCAAAGAAATTGCCGTGCTGTACCGATCAAACGCGCAAAGCCGGGTGATTGAATCGGCCTTGTTTAACAACGCCATCCCGTACAAGGTCTATGGTGGTCTGCGCTTTTTTGAACGCGCTGAAATCAAGAATGCGCTGGCCTACCTGCGCCTGTTGGAGAACCCGCGTGACGACACCAGCTTCATGCGCGCAGTGAACTTTCCGCCGCGTGGCATTGGTGCGCGCAGCCTGGAGCAGTTGCAAGACCTGGCCCGTGCCAGCGGCTGTGCCCTGAGCGATGCCGCCAGCGCCCTGACTGGCAAAGCGGGCACCAACATTGGCGCGTTTGTCGCGGGCATCGACGTGCTGCGCGAGCAAACCCAGGCTTTAAGCCTGCGCGAAACCATAGAGGCCACGCTGGCACACAGCGGCCTGATCGCGCACTACAAAGCCGACCGCGAAGGTGCCGACCGCGTGGAGAACCTGGAAGAACTGGTCAACGCCGCCGAGAGTTTTGTCACCATTGAAGGCTTTGGCCGCGACGCGGTGGCACTCCCCGTGGACGAACTCGGCAACGCGCTGACGCAGTCACCCGCATCGCAAGGTCTGGACATCAACCAACCGGTGCTGGACGTGCCGGCGCCCGATACCGATACCGGCGAAACCCTGTCGCCGCTGGCCGCTTTTCTGACCCACGCCGCGCTTGAAGCCGGCGACAACCAGGCGCAGGCCGGGCAGGACGCAATTCAGCTCATGACCGTGCACGCCAGCAAGGGGCTGGAGTTTGACTGCGTGTTCATCACCGGCCTGGAGGAATGCCTGTTTCCGCATGAAAACTCGATGACCGATCGCGACAGCCTGGAAGAAGAACGTCGCTTGATGTACGTGGCCATCACCCGCGCGCGTAAGCGCTTGTACCTGAGCCAAGCGCAAACTCGCATGCTGCACGGCCAAACCCGCTACAACCTGCGCAGCCGCTTTTTTGAAGAGCTGCCAGAAGAGTCATTGAAGTGGATCACGCCCAAAAACCAGGGTTACGGTCGCGCTGACAGCCGTTTTGATACTTCATATTCAGGAGCTACTAGCGCATATACAACAAGGGCTAGGGGCCAATTTGGCACTGATTATTCCAAATACACGGCAGCCCCGGTGCCGGTACAAAAAGCCCCTCCTGGTGGTTTGCAGGTCAAGCAAAAAGTGTTTCACGCCAAGTTTGGCGAGGGCACGGTGCTGGCGCTGGAAGGCGTCGGCGACGATGCGCGCGCGCAGATCAATTTTCCGCGCCACGGCGTGAAGTGGCTGGCGCTCTCTGTGGCCAAGCTGACGCCGGTGGATTGACTTTGTATTGTCATTAATCTGTCACAAAAATTCATGACACTGAAGCACTATGACCGAGTCTGATGCCCCAAAAGCCCCGCGATCAACCTCCGGTGCACAGTCCATAAAACCCGTAACGACCACCCAAGCTGCGGTACCGCCAGCCGTTGACAGCTACTGGCTGGACCGTGACATGAGCCTGCTGGCCTTTAACACGCGCGTGCTGCACTGGGCGCAAAAGCCCGACGTCCCCTTGCTGGAGCGCCTGCGCTACCTGACCATTGTGTCGTCCAACCTGGATGAATTTTTTGAGGTGCGTGCGGCGCTCTATACCAGCTTGGCCAAGCCCAAGGCTGACTTGAGTGCGATCGACGCCCAAGCCCAAGATGCGCTCAGTGCGGTGGCGCATCGTCTGGTGGACGCGCAGTACGCGCTCTACAACGACGTGCTGCTGCCGGCCTTTGCCAAAGAAGGCGTGCGGGTTATTTCCCACAGCGAGCGCAGTCTGGCGCAGGCGCGTTGGGTCAAGGCCTTTTTTGAACGTGAGGTGCGCCCGCTGCTGTTGCCCGTGGGGTTGGATCCGGCGCACCCGTTTCCGCAGGTGGCCAACAAGTCGCTGAACTTTATTGTGCGGCTGTCGGGCCAGGACGCGTTTGGGCGTGACAACGAAATTGCCATCGTCAAGGTGCCGCGCAGCTTGCCGCGCTTTATCCGCTTGCCCGACAAGCTGGCGGGCAAGCGCACGCTATTTGTGTCGATCTCCAGCGTGATCCGCAGCCATCTGGGCGACCTGTTCCCGGGGCGGGCGGTGGGTGATTTTTCGCAGTTTCGCGTGACACGTCATTCCGACTTGTCGGTCGATGAAGAAGACGTCAAAAACCTGCGCACTGCCCTGCGTCAAGGGCTGGTGCACCGCAATTACGGGCAGGCGGTGCGGTTGGAGGTTTCGGCTGGCTGCACACAAGCGCTGGCTGACCTGCTGCTGCGTCAATTTGAGCTCCCCGCCTCTGCAATTTACCGGGTCCACGGCCCGGTAAATCTGGTGCGCTTGGGGCAGTTGATTGACCTGATCGACCAGCCCAGGTGGTTGTGGCCGCGGCATGAGCCGGTGTTCCCGACGGAGCTGGCGTTGGGG
>JAQTSL010000188.1 GCA_028711355.1 Rhodoferax sp. | reverse complement strand
TTGTTTGTGGACTTCAGGTTTGCCGGGGTTGACGAGGCAACACGCCACGCCTTTATGCAGCGTTTTGACCTTTATATGCAGCGCGGCGGCGGCTGACTCAAGCACCGTTGGGCGCGCGTCGGGGTCAGGCGGCAAGCAACAGCGACGCGGTTTTGATTCCGGCCAGCGTCAGCAACAGCGAGCCAAACAGGTGCAATGCCGCTGTGCCAAAGCCCAGCAAGTAGCGCTGCTGGCCCAGCATACCGACCACCTCCGCCGAGAAGCTCGAAAATGTGGTCAGTGCCCCCAGAAAGCCAGTGATGATGGCCAACCGCCAGGCCGGGTCCAACTGCGGTAGCGCCTGAAACAGCGCCACCGCAATGCCGATCAGGTAGCCGCCGATCCAGTTGGCAGCCAGCGTGCCCACGGGCAGTACGGCGCCCGGGTTCAGCCATAGCCCCAGGCCCCAGCGCGCCAACGCTCCCAGGCAGGCGCCGATGCAAATGGCAGCGACCGAAAGCATGCGTAGTTTCTGTTAGGGGGCTTTGCCAGCGGGCGATTTCTGGACGGTGCCAACTGGCTTGAAGGCCGCGCCCTGAACCGTCAAGCCCTGTTCGGAAAACTGTTGGGCCTTTTTGTCGCCGATGCCTTTGACACGGGCAATCAAATCAGCCCAGTCCTTGAACTTGGCTTTTTTGCGTTGGTCCAGAATCTTGCTGGACGTTCCCGGGCCGATACCTTTAATACTGTCAAGCTCGGCCTCTGAGGCCTGGTTGATGTCCAGCGCGGTCGCAAGGCAAACGGTCGTCACCAGTGTGGCAAGTAGCGCAATGATTCTCTTGAGCATGGGAACACTCCTTTTTTGGTTACTGTTTGGCAAGCCAATGGACGTACTGTGCCACACCGGTTTGCACGTCGGCAAAAGCGTGGGTGCAGCCGGTGCTGCGCAGCGCACTCAAGTCAGCTTGGGTATAGCACTGATATTTGCCGCGCAGCGCATCGGGAAAGGCAATGTAGTCGATCAATTTGTCGTCGCAGAGCTCTTGTAGCGTCATCTGCGGCTGATCACCAAGCTGGCGCAGCGTATTCACTACCGCACAGGCGACGTCGTTGAATGGTTGAGCGCGTCCGGTGCCCAAATTGAAGATGCCCGAAATGTCTGGATGATCAAAAAACCACAGGTTCACCGCGACCACGTCGTCAACAAACACAAAGTCACGCAACTGCGCGCCGGGGCCGTAGCCGCCGTAGTCACCAAACAGCTTGACCCGCCCCTCGGCCTTGAACTGGTTGAACTGGTGAAACGCCACGCTGGCCATGCGGCCCTTGTGTTGTTCGCGCGGGCCATACACGTTGAAGTATCTGAAACCCACCACCTGCATGGTCTTGCCAGAAAAAGCGCGTTGGAATTCATGACCGCATTCGCGCCGCATACGCTGGTCAAACAGTAGTTTGGAGTAACCATAAACGTTGAGCGGGCGCTCAAAGGCGGGGTCTTCGCGAAACGTGTCAGAGCCGCCGTAGGTGGCAGCGCTGGACGCATACAGCAGCCGGGCGCCGCGTTTCTGACACGCCTGGTATAACTGCACTGAAGTAGCAAAATTGTTTTGCATCATGTACTTGCCGTTCAGTTCCATGGTGTCGCTACACGCGCCCTCATGAAAGACAGCTTCGATCTGCCCGTAGGCGCCGTCGGCAAAAGCGTGGTAGAAATCGTCGGCGTCAACGTAGTCGGTGATCTGTAGGTCGGCGATGTTGCGAAACTTGTCGCCTTGGGTCAGGTCGTCAACCGCGATGATGTCGGTCAGGCCGCGCGCATTGAGTCCCTTGACGATGTTGCTACCAATAAAACCGGCCGCGCCGGTCACAACGATACGGGTCATGCCAATAACTCCAGGTAAGAAACGGTGGCGGTACCAAACTTGCCAACCACGATGCCACCAGCGCGATTGGCCAGCGGCATCGCCGCGCGCAGGCTCAGGCCAGCGGCCACCATGGCCGCCAGCGTGGCAATGACGGTGTCGCCAGCGCCGGTTACGTCAAACACCTCGCGCGCCTGCGCGTTGACGCTGAGCTGGCCCTGCTCGTCAAACAGTGTCATACCCTCTTCGCTGCGGGTGAGCAAGATCGCCTCGATGTGGTGGCGCTGGCGCAAGGCGTGTACCCTGGCCTGCAAGTCAGCTTCGTCCTGCCAAGGGCCGATCACCTGCTGTAGCTCGGCCCGGTTGGGTGTGATCACGGTAGCGTTCTGGTAGCGCGCATAGTCGCTGCCCTTGGGGTCGATCAAAATCGGCTTGCCGGCGGCGCGTGCCCGCTCGATCATGTCGCTGACGTGTGCCAGGCCGCCTTTGCCGTAGTCTGAAAAAAGCACCGCGTGGTGGCTGGGTAGCAGGTCGATGAAGGTGGCGGTTTGCGAGGCCAGTAACTCGGTCGTGGGGGTGTTTTCAAAGTCCAGCCGCAGCAACTGCTGCTGGCGCCCGATAACACGCAGCTTGACCGTGGTTTTCAGGTCAGCGTGGCGGCCAAAGTGGGTCTGGATGCCGGTGCCGGCCACCAGCGCCTCAAGCTTGTGGCTGGCCTCGTCTTCGCCCACCACCGTCAACAGCGACGCTTGGGCACCGAGTGTGATCACGTTGTAGGCAACGTTGGCGGCGCCACCATTGCGTTCTTCTTCACGTGTGACGCGCACCACCGGTACCGGCGCTTCGGGGCTGATACGCTCGACCGCGCCGAACCAATAACGGTCCAGCATGACGTCGCCGACCACCAGTACGCGCGATTTGGCAAGTTGTTCCTGGGAAATTTTCATAAATGTCATATCTCTTCGACCCGGCGCGCCGGGTAACTGTCCCAGGTCTGGCAACCCGGGCATTGCCAAAAGTGCTGACTGGCTTCAAAACCGCAGGCGGCGCAGCGGTAGCGTAGCAGTGGTTGAATGGCGTGATCCAACGCACGCTGCACCTGCGGATGGAATTGTTCGTGTTCAAATTTTTCCAGAGCGATCCAGCGCGTGGCGGCCACCAACGATGATTCACGTTCGAGGTGACCGGCGTAGAGTTCACGCTCAGTCAGGGGTGTATTGCCGGGTGCCAGGCGCACCATCGCGTCCAGCAGATCCAGCGCCGGGGTCTGGTCGTACCGCGCCTTCATGCGGGCAAATGGCTCGGCGGTTTGCTGCAGTTTCAGACTAAGGTCGGCCAGCGGTCCGGCAATCAGCGGCGCTGCTGTGGGCACCTGGTCAAGCGCTTGCAACAAGGTCTGCTGTGCCGGTGTCAGTTGACCTTGCTGCTCCAGCAGGCGCGCCAGCTCCAGCCGCGCGCGCGCGGCTTGCGGCGCGCGCTCAATGGCTTGCAGCAGCAACTGCTGCGCTTGTTCGATCTCACCCTGGCTGTTGGCGCGCGCCGAGCGCTCACACAGGTAATGCGCCAGGCGCAGTGAAAAATCACCCTGGCCGGCCAGTTCGAGCTGCTGTGCTACGCCGGCGGCCAAGGCCCAGTCGCGGCTGCGTTCGTAATTGGCCAGCAGCGCCAGCCGTGCCTCAGTCTCAAACGTGGTGCCATCAAGCTTGCGCAGCGCTGCTTCGGCCCGGTCGAGCAGGCCGGCCTTGAGAAAGTCCAGCGCCAGTGCATGCTGCGCCCGATGCCGGTCAGCCTGGCTCAAGTCGCCGCGCGACAGCAGGTGCTCGTGCACCCGTACCGCGCGTTGATACTCGCCGCGGCGGCGAAACAAGTTGCCCAGAGCAAAATGCAGTTCGGACGTGTCAGGGTCGTTCTGCACGGCCTCGATGAAGGCGTCGATGGCCTGGTCTTGTTGCTCGTTGAGCAAGTAGTTGAGTCCGCGAAAGTAGGCCTTGGGCGCGTTGCGATTTTCCAGCCGGATTTGTCGCAGGTCGAATCGCGAGGCGCCCCAGCCCAGCACAAAGGCCAGTGGCAGCCCCAGCAGAATCCAGCTCAGGTCAAAGTCCATCGCTGTAAGCGGGCTGTGTTGGTGCTGTCGCGACGACGTTGGGTTGCATCGCTTCGCGTGAGGGTGAAAGCTCGGCCTGCTGCTGTAGGCGATGTTGCTTCAAGCGCCAGGGCACCATGCCCAATACGCCAACTGCAACGCCAATTGAAAACGTTAGCAAAACCACCAGAACCAGTGGCGCCTGCCATTGGTTGCCAAAGAAAAAATGCACGGTAACTGGCTGTTCGTTGTTCAGGGCAAAGGCAAACAGGGTGAAAAAAATGGCCGCCTTCAGTATCCCTTTAAGCAGCCAGAAAAGGTTCTTCATGGATGGGTTCTGAGTCGTCGGTACAGTCTGCCGGTGGTGTTTACGTCAGTTGGTGAGTGCGCGCATCGACATTCTCGCGCAGTGCCTTGCCGGGTTTGAAATGTGGCACCCGCTTTTCGGGGATGGCAACACTTTCGCCGCTGCGCGGGTTGCGGCCCTGACGTGGGGCACGGTAATTGACCGAAAAACTGCCAAAGCCCCGGATTTCGATGCGGTGCCCGCGCACCAGCGCTTCGTTCATTGCATCCAGGATCGACTTGACAGCAAATTCGGTGTCACGCAGTGTCAACTGGCTAAAGCGTGCCGCGAGTTCTTCGACAAGATCAGAGCGGGTCATAACGACGATTCAATCCAAAAAACGACCGGCATATTCTGTAGCAGCGGCGCCCCCGCCGCGAATGTATTCTGTAGGAGCGCCGCCCTGCCGCGAATGCGTGTCGATAGAGTCAGTTAGTTGTTGTCCAGCTTGGCGCGTAACAGCGCACCCAAACTGGTGGTGCCAGCATTTTCACGCGCTGCCTGCTGACTCAGGTGGGCCATCGCCTCACTCTGGTCGGCAGCGTCTTTGGCCTTGATCGACAACTGGATGTTGCGGCTCTTGCGATCAACGTTGACCACCACGGCGCTAACTTCGTCGCCTTCTTTGAGCACATTGCGCGCGTCTTCGACCCGGTCGCGTGAAATCTCGGAGGCACGCAGGTAGCCAACGACGTCGTCGCCCAGCAGCACTTCGGCGCCCTTGGCATCGACGGTCTTGACCTTGCCGGTCACCACAGCACCCTTGTCGTTGATCGAAGCAAAGGTGGTGAACGGGTCAGAGTCAAGCTGTTTGATGCCCAAAGAGATGCGTTCACGGTCCACATCAACCGCCAGCACGATGGCTTCGACTTCTTGGCCCTTCTTGTATTCACGTACTGCGGCTTCGCCGGGTTCGTTCCATGACAGGTCAGACAGATGCACCAGACCATCGATACCGGCGGCCAGACCGACAAACACGCCAAAGTCGGTGATCGACTTGATCGGGCCCTTGACGCGGTCGCCACGCTTGGTGTTTTGCGCAAACTCTTGCCACGGGTTGGCACGGCATTGCTTCATACCCAAGCTGATGCGACGTTTGTCTTCGTCAATTTCCAGCACCATGACCTCGACTTCGTCGCCCAGCGCGACGATCTTGGCCGGGGCCACGTTCTTATTGGTCCAATCCATCTCAGAGACGTGCACCAAACCTTCGATCCCTGGTTCAAGTTCGACAAATGCGCCGTAGTCGGCGATGTTGGTGATCTTGCCGAACATACGCGTGCCTTGCGGGTAGCGGCGATTAACACCCATCCACGGGTCATCTCCCATTTGCTTGAGACCCAGCGATACACGGTTCTTTTCGGTGTCAAATTTGAGAATCTTGGCGGTAATTTCCTGGCCAGCAGTCACCACCTCAGACGGGTGGCGCACGCGGCGCCAGGCCATGTCAGTGATGTGCAGCAGGCCGTCGATACCGCCCAGATCGACAAACGCTCCGTATTCAGTGATGTTTTTGACCACGCCCTGAACGATGGCACCTTCGCGCAGCGTATCCATCAGCTTGGCGCGTTCTTCGCCCATCGAGGCTTCCACTACGGCGCGGCGGCTCAGCACCACGTTGTTGCGCTTGCGGTCGAGCTTGATGACCTTGAATTCCAGGGTCTTGTTTTCGTACGGAGACAGGTCTTTGGTGGGACGGGTATCGACCAATGAGCCGGGCAAGAAAGCGCGGATGCCGTTGACCAGCACGGTCAGGCCGCCCTTGACCTTGCCACTGGTGGTGCCGGTGACAAATTCGCCGGTTTCCAGCGCTTTTTCCAGGCTCATCCAGGAAGCCAGACGCTTGGCGGTGTCACGGCTCAGAATGGTGTCGCCGTAGCCGTTCTCAATCGAGCCGATGGCCACCGAGACAAAGTCGCCGACTTGGACTTCGATTTCGCCCTGATCGTTTTTGAATTCTTCCAGCGGCACGTAGGCCTCAGACTTGAGACCGGCGTTGACGACCACAAAACTGTGGTCGATGCGCACGACTTCAGCGGTGATGACTTCACCAGTGCGCATTTCGGTGCGTTGCAGGGATTCTTCAAACAGGGCGGCAAAAGATTCAGACATAGTGTGATGCGGTGCGAACCGCAGATTTAATCACGGTGTGACCCGTGGGGTTACGATTATTTGAACCTCAACCGCAGCGCATCATTGCGATACAGAAAGTCGGCTGAGGGCCGGTTGCAACGGAATGAACCGTTGCGGGTTCAGCCGTTTTGACAGGTCAAAATGGCTGTTTGCTTTGCCACCAGTCCAACACCTGATCAACCGACGTTTGAATCGATAGGTCAGAGTTGTCCAGCAACTGGGCGTCTGGCGCGGCTTGCAGTGGCGCGACGCTGCGCGACGTGTCGCGCGCATCACGCGCCTGTAGGTCGGCGCCAAGAGCGGCGAGTGTAGCCGAAATGCCTTTTGAAATCAATTGCTTGTAACGGCGCTGGGCACGCTGGTCGGCGCTGGCGGTCAAAAACACCTTCAGTGCGGCGTTTGGGAAGATCACCGTACCCATGTCACGGCCGTCGGCCACCAGGCCCGGCAGCTTGCGAAAACTGTGTTGCAGCGCCACCAGCGCCGCGCGAACCTGCGGCAACGCCGAAATGGCAGAGGCATTCATACCCACCTCCTCGGTGCGGATAGTCTCGGTCACGTCAACACCGGCCAGCAGCACGCGATTTTCTGAAAACTCGATCACCAGACCGCGCGCCAGCTCGGCGATTTGCGGCTCGGCGCTGGCCTCCAGCGCCAAACCGGCGCGCGCTGCGGCCAGCGCGGTGATGCGATACAGCGCGCCCGAATCGAGCAGGTGGTAGCCCAATTGCTGCGCCAGTGCGGCCGCCAGCGTGCCCTTGCCCG
>JAQTSL010000187.1 GCA_028711355.1 Rhodoferax sp. | reverse complement strand
GCCCCATCGTCAACACCATCTGTGCATTCATGACCCACCCTCACGTAACAAAACTTGCCGCCAGCGAACCTACCAGCAGGTTCCAGCCATCGGCCAGCACAAAGATCATCAATTTGAACGGCAGCGCAACCAACACTGGAGACAACATCATCATGCCCAGCGACATCAGCACGCTGGCTACCACAATATCGATCACCAGAAACGGAATAAAGATCATGAAACCGATCTGAAATGCCGACTTGAGCTCACTGATGACAAAGGCCGGCACCAGCACCCGCATCGGCGCGGCTTGGGCATCGGTCTTGGGGTCGAGCTTGGACAACTTGACAAACAAGGCCAGGTCGGACTGTCGGGTCTGCTTGCTCATGAACGCGCGCATCGGCGCCTCGGCCTTGGGCAAGGCCTGCTCAAAACTCAGGGTGTTATTTGAATAAGGCAGATAAGCATCGCTATAAACCTGATCCAGCGTCGGCCCCATCACAAACAGCGTCAGAAACAGCGACAAACCCACAATCACTTGATTGGGCGGGGTTGACTGCGTTCCCAGCGCCTGACGCAACAACGATAAAACAATCACGATCCGGGTAAAACCGGTCATCATCAGCAGAATGGCTGGCAGAAACGACAGTGCAGTAAAAAAAAGCAGCGTCTGCACCGGCACCGAATAACTCGCGCCGCCTGCCCCCGTGCCGACCAACAGCGGCAATTGCGCATTGCCTTGCGACCACGCTGACGCGCACCCCAGACCCACCAGAACGAGCGGCAGGCACTTGCCCCACCTTGAATAACGCTGGCACATCACGATGCAATCCCCTGCTCTAACGGCCATAGCCGCAAAGCCACTCGGAAGCAGGAAAAATGGCTGGCATTGCGGGCCACGACCCGCAATCGAGTTTGTCTAAATTCATGGATACCGGGTCGTGGCCCGATATGACAACCTGCAGTTTCACGTTAAACCGCCCCCAACCGCGCCAGCAACCGATTGTTTGGACAACGCCAGCGCCGCTGGCGTCGGCAAATTACTCTGGTGCAGACAGGTAATCGACTGGGCGGTCACCCCCAACACCAACCTGACGCGTTCTTCAGGGGCCCCGACTTCGACCGTCACCACGTGCTGATGCGGGCCAACAGCCAGCGCCGACACCACTCTGGAAGCAACTACAGAGCCCGGCGAAACGCCCGCCGCCAGACGCCGCTGCAACCATTTCACCGCGAACGGCACCAGCGCCAGCAACAACACCAGAAAAATGATCGAAACCCAGCCTGGCGACATGGCTCACCCGCCCTTGCTGACGCGACGCAAACGCTCTGAAGGTGTCACCACATCGGTCAGGCGAATGCCAAACTTGTCATTGACCACCACCACCTCACCCTGCGCAATCAGATAACCATTGACCAGCACATCCATCGGCTCGCCCGCCAAAGCGTCGAGTTCCACCACCGAGCCCTGGCCCAACTGCAAAATGTGCTTGATCGGCACCTTGGTACGCCCCAGTTCAACCGACAGCAACACCGGAATATCCAGCACCCGATTGATATCGTTAATGGGTGCATCAGAGCCCAATGCGCCCGCGCCAGATGCCGACGCATACGACGACCTGTTGTTGTCCTGCGCCAACACGCCGCCTGGTTCTTGCGCAGGTGGGGCTTCGGCCGCCTTTTGTTCCAGCAGCGCTTCGGCCCAATCGGCCAGGCCATCGTCTTCGGCCGGCTTGTCCTCAGCGGCCTTATCGTCAGTTGCCATGTCGTTCACCTTTCCAGCTCTGATCGTTATTGCGCAAACTCTTTTCAATTTTCAAGGCGTATTTTGTGTTATGAGTGCCGTATTGGCATTCAAAAATCGGCACGCCATCGACCCTGGCCTCAATCCGTTGTTGACGATCGAGTTCAATGAAATCGCCCGGCTTCATCGCCAACAACTGTTCCACCGTGGCGTTGGCGTGTGCCAGTTCGGCCACCAGCACCACCTCAGCGGCCTGAATTTCCTGCGTCAGCACATTGACCCAACGCCGGTCCACCTCGATCGAATCACCCTGCGTCGATGAATACAGCACATCGCGGATCGGCTCCAGCGTGGCGTACGGCATACACAGGTGGATGGAGCCAGTGATTTCGCCGATTTCCAGTTGGAACGACGTGGAAACCACAATTTCACTGGGCGTGGCAATGTTGGCAAACTGCGGCTGCATTTCAGAGCGCTGGTAATCGAGTTCCAGCGGATAAATGCCATGCCAGGCCTTTTTGTATTCGTCGGTGATCACATCGACCATGCGGTTGATCACACGCTGCTCGGTCGCTGAAAAATCGCGCCCCTCAATACGGGTCTGAAACTTGCCAATACCACCATAAAGCGACTCGATCACACCAAACACCAGCGCCGGCTCACACACCACCAGGCCACTGCCACGCAACGGCCGGATCGCCACAATATTAAAGTTGGTTGGCACCGCCAGCTCGCGCAGAAAAGCGCTGTACCGCTGCACTGTGACCGGGCCGACCGATATTTCCGGGCTGCGCCGAATAAAGTTGAACAACCCAAGCCGCAGATTGCGGGCAAATCGCTCGTTCACAATTTCCATGGTGGGCATACGCCCACGCACGATGCGCTCCTGGCTGGAAATGTTATACGGCCGCACCTCACCGGTTTCGGCGACCTCCTCGGAAAGCTTCTGGCTTTCACCGGTCACACCCTCCAGCAGGGCGTCAACCTCTTCCTGCGATAAGAACGATTCACTCATGGTGCGCGCAGCCGCCTGTCACTGAACGATCAGACTCGAAAACAGCACACCCACCACCGGGAACGGGTCTGGTGCCGTCTTGGCCGACTTCTTGACAGGAGCGTGCTCAACACCACCGCCAAACGGTTTGGACGCCTCACGCAAAATGTCTTCAATCAACTTCTGCTTGCCCTGGGGCGATAACAAGTCTTCGGCCGTACGCTGCGAAAGCAGCATCAACACCCCGCTGCGAATGGTGGGCATATAGGCCTTGACCGTATCCGACGCATGCGCATCAATCACTTCCAGGGTAATGCCAATTTGTGCGACCCGTTCGCCACCAGGATCTGCCAAATTCACCACCATATTGTCCATTGGCAGATAGACCGGTGGCGCTTTGGCAGTCGAATGCGCCGCCGCTGGCGCAGCGGGCTCAGCGCCGCCGTCCTCGGCCGCCGCAGCGGCCGCTGCCGCACGTTGTTTGCTGATGTAAAAAACCGCTCCGCCAGCGCCCAACAACACCACCAGCAGCACCGCCACAATGATGATGATCAACTTTTTTTTGCTCTTGGCAGGCGGCTTGGCCGCGACTGCCTCCGGCTCAACTGGTTCAGGTTTAATAGCCACAATCGTTCCTCATAAAGCCTGACGTGCGAAATTATTGAGCAGACGGTCAGCCCCTGAGTCACACATAAAGGGCCAAACAACGCTGCTTTTGTTGCAACTGCCAAGTCTAACGTTCATCGCAACAAAGCCACCCCAAAGCATAAAAGATAGATGTCATTGCGGGCCACGACCCGCTGTTCCAATGCGTCCAAATTTGCTGGATACCGGGTCGTGGCCCGGTATGACAACCTGTTCTTTCGCGTTAACGTCACACATACATATCCAGCGCGCCCCCAATGACCGAGCCCGCCACGCGCGTCGTAGCCGCTGCGACGTGGTCCACCGCTGGCAAAGCTACCAGTCGTGCGGTCGGCGGCCTGGAAGCACGCGCATCTGACGGATGCCCGCCCTGACCAAACGACCCAACCGACACACCCGACAGTTGCAAGCCCTGACTGAGCAACAAACTTTTGAGCTGAGCGCTTGCCGCTTCCAACATCTGGCGAACCTGCGGCTGATCGCTCCTGAAATCAACCTGCGCCTGGTCCCCGTCCAGCTCAATGTGTACCGCAACCGGCTCGCCGCCAACACCGTCCAACGTCAGTTCTGCGTTGTGCACACCCTGCGTCACCCAATAGCTGACGGTTTCAGCGACCTGCGTGTCTGCCACCACCGCAGTGGCCTGCGCCACCCCCTGGTCGATCGAGATGCCTAGCCGATCCAGTACTTGTTGGGTACCAGCGCTCAGACCGACCCCGGTAAAAGTTGGCGAAGCAGCCTGGTCCTTACCCGCTGGCAAGACTGCTTCTGCCGACACAACGACCGGCGGCTGAAACAACGCCACCTCAGGCGCAGACTGACGCGCAAGCTGCGCCGCCAAAAGCAGGCGCACATCGTGCTTGGCCGCAGACGCATGATCAGACGCCGTGGTCGGCAAAGTTGTGGCAACCGGTGGATCACTCATTTCAGAACCTGTTTGGGTCTGCACCATTGGCTTGAACACCGGCCCTGCATCCGTTGGTAACATCGCCAACGCTACCGGCTCTGGCAATCGACTGTTCGCGGGCAATGCCGCTGGGCCAAACGATCCGGCCCCGGCGCCATTTTGTCCGGCGATCGTTACACCCAGCGCCGGGACATCAGCCGTCATGACCGTCAGACCTTGCGTTTGCGCCACCATCTCAGCCACCAGACTCAGCGTCTGCGTTGAGTCTGGCAAAACTGCGGCCGAAACCGAATCTGACGTCACCTCATCGCGCTCCGGCACAACCGTTGCCCCAGTTGTCCCATCTGCCCCGGTCGCACCAGCGTCAGCCGCAGCAACAAGCCCGCCCAGTACGCCCGAAAATTCGCTGCTTGCGTCGCCACCGGTTGTGCCAACGCCAGCACCGGTGTTGGCAACAGAATGGGTCCCGGCACCACGACTGGCCGCTGTGATGTTGCTGGATTCGATCGCCATCAGATATTCTCCGCTTGCAACTGGCGTTGCCGTTGCACCAGAAGGGTGGCGAACTCGTCCATCTGCTTTTGCTCCGAGCGCTGCTGACGCTGGGCCAGAGAAGCGCGTCGCGTAGCCAACAATTGTTTGAAACTTGCCAGCCGCAGCTCGATCCCCAGCAACTCCTGGTGCGCCAGGTCAAGCCGTTGCTGCGACCCCTTCAGGACACCCTCCTGAAGCCCAATCGCTTGAATCAGGCGCGCCACAAATTGATAGTGATGACGCAACATCTCGGGCGCCACACTGGTGCGCGCGCCGTTCAACCAGCGCTGTTCGGTTTCCTGCAAATAATCGATCAGTTGCTGCATCTGAGCGTGCGCAAACGCATCGGCCTGGCGCGCTTGCTGGAGCCGACTCTGTGCTTGGTCGCGCTGCGCACTGGCCAGATCAATCGCCAACAGGATGCTCTTGTGTGCCGTCATGCGGGTTCACCCTGACCGGGCTTCAAGGCCACCCGCATGGCATTGATACTGTCAGGTATCGACGCCGCTTCAAACATATCCTGGCGTAAAAAGTCCATCATCGGCTGATGCAGTGCAATCGCCTGGTCCAGCGCCGCGTCTGACCCGCGCACGTAGGCGCCAATTTGCACCAGATCACGCCCCTTTTCGTACTGCGAATAAATTGCCTTGAATTGGCGCGCCAGATCGAAGTGTTCACGAGAAATCACGTTGTGCATTACGCGTGACGTCGACTGTTCAACGTCGATCGCCGGGAAATGCCCGGCCTCGGCCAGCGAGCGCGACAAAACGATGTGACCGTCCAGAATGGCGCGTGCCGCATCGGCAATCGGGTCCTGCTGGTCGTCGCCCTCAGACAACACCGTGTAAAAGGCGGTAATCGAGCCGACCCCGTTGAGCCCGTTGCCGCTGCGCTCAACCAGTTGCGGCAACTTGGCAAAACACGACGGCGGATAGCCCTTGGTCGCTGGGGGTTCGCCAATCGCCAGCGCAATTTCACGCTGCGCCATGGCGTAACGCGTCAGCGAATCCATCAGCAACAACACGTGTTTGCCTTTATCGCGGAAACTCTCGGCCACTGCGGTGGCGTAGGCCGCACCCTGCATCCGCAACAGCGGCGGCGCGTCGGCTGGTGCCGCCACCACCACCGATCGGGCGCGCCCCTGCTCGCCCAGAATATCTTCGATGAACTCCTTGACCTCGCGGCCACGCTCACCAATCAGCCCGACCACAATCACGTCGGCTTTGGTATAGCGCGCCATCATGCCCATCAACACGCTTTTGCCAACACCCGAGCCAGAAAACAAGCCCAGCCGCTGGCCGCGTCCGACGGTCAGCAATGCATTGATGGCACGAATGCCGGTATCGAGCGGCTCGCGCACCGGCGCGCGGTCCATCGCGTTGATCGGTTTGCGGTCCAGCGCCACCGACGCCACGTCGACAATTGGCCCCTTGTAATCCATCGGGTTGCCGTGCGCATCGACCACCCGGCCCAGCAAGCCATCGCCCAGCGGCAAGCGCAGCGCCGCGAACGCGCTTTCACGCGCCATCTGGCGTCGCTCACCCAGCCGGGGCATGGCAACATACACCGGTGCTGGCTCCACGCTGGCACCACTGCAAAGCCCGTGTACATCGCCAGCCGGCATCAGGTAGGCCCGGTCACCCGAAAAACCCACCACCTCGGTCAGCACCGGCGGTTGCGCACGCATCCTGACCCAGCACTGCGATCCCACCGGCACCCGGATACCCACCGCCTCCAGCACCAGACCGGCCAGGCGCGTCAACGTGCCGCGTACCTCCAACGGCCCGACCGACTCGACCCGGCGCTGGGCATTGGCAAAAAAATTTGCCCACTTCAGGACGTCGTCAGGCGGACTCATCGGCTGGCTCCCAACTGCTGGCCAAGCCCAGGGTCGCTACCGCACGCTGCCAGCGCTTGTCGATCGTGCCATCAACCACGGTGCCGGCCGACTCCACCACACAATCGCCCGGCTGCAGGCTCGCGTCGGCGCGCAAACTCAGCTCCAGCGCGCCCGCATCGGCCTGAATCAGCTCGCCCAACGCCGTCAGATCGGCCGGATGCAGTCGCACCACCGCCGCCTTGTGCTGTGACTCAAGCAAGCCCAGCGCTTCCTTGAGAACCGGTAACACGCTTTGCGTATCAACCGTCAGCTCACGGCGCAGCACCTGGCGCGCCAGTTCACACGCCAGCGCCAGCGTTCCCTGGGCCAGTGTTTGCTCGGCTTGCTGCAACTGTTGCCCGGCACGCTCAAACAACTGCACAAAATGTCGCGCCGCCTGCTGCGCCTGATTGGCCATGTAGTCACGCATCTGCTGCTGCGACGCTTGCTCGGCAACCAGCCGACCTTGCGCAACGCCAGCGGCAAACCCCTCCTGATACGCCTGCTGGTGCTGCACCTGGGTCTGCACGGCCTGTTGTTGCGCCTC
>JAQTSL010000186.1 GCA_028711355.1 Rhodoferax sp. | reverse complement strand
GGCACCTCGACCGAACCAATTTGCTTCATGCGCTTTTTGCCTTCCTTTTGCTTTTCAAGCAGTTTACGTTTACGGGTGATGTCACCACCATAACACTTGGCGATGACGTTTTTGCGCAGCGCCTTGACGCTTTCGCGGGCAATGATGTTGGCACCAATGGCAGCTTGAATCGCCACGTCGTACATTTGGCGCGAAATTACCTCGCGCATTTTGGACACCACCTGGCGACCGCGAAACTGCGACTGGGAGCGGTGCACGATGATCGACAGCGCATCAACCTTGTCGCCGTTGAGCAAAATATCGACCTTGACCACGTCAGCCGTTCGGTACTCTTTAAACTCGTATTCCATCGACGCATAGCCACGCGACACACTTTTGAGTTTGTCAAAAAAGTCCATCACGATTTCGGCCAGCGGCATCTCGTAAGTCAGTACCACCTGGCGGCCTTTGTAGGCCATGTTCATCTGCACACCACGCTTCTGATTCGATAGCGTCATGACGGCGCCGACGTATTCTTGCGGCATATACAGATGCACCGTGACAATCGGTTCGCGAATTTCATCAAGCTTGCCCTGATCTGGCATTTTGGACGGGTTTTCGACCATTTTGACGACCCCGTCGGCTTGTACCACCTGATAGACCACGCTGGGCGCAGTGGTGATCAGGTCTTGGTCAAATTCGCGCTCCAGCCGCTCTTGCACAATTTCCATGTGCAACAAGCCCAGAAAACCACAGCGAAAGCCAAAGCCCAACGCTTGCGAGACTTCGGGTTCATAGCGCAACGACGAGTCGTTGAGTTTGAGCTTTTCCAGGCTGTCGCGCAGCCCTTCGTATTGGTTGGCCTCGATCGGGTACAGGCCGGCAAACACCTGCGGCTGATTTTCCTTGAAGCCGGGCAGGGCCTGGGTTGCAGTGGCCGCTGCGCCACCGGTGCCCAGCACAATTTTGGTGATGGTGTCGCCCACCTTGGCCGCTTGCAGCTCGCGAATGCCGGCGATCACATACCCCACCTCACCTGCTTCCAGCGCTGGACGCGGTTCGTTGGCAGGTGTGAAGACCCCCAGACTGTCGGCGTTGTAGATGGCCTCGGTGGCCATCATCTTGACGCGCTCGCCTTTGGCCAGGCGTCCGTCAACCACGCGCACCAGCATCACCACGCCCACGTAGGCATCGAACCAACTGTCGATGATCATGGCGCGCAACGGGCCCGCCGGGTTGCCTTTAGGCGCCGGGATGCGCGCCACCACAGCTTCCAGAATGTCGTCAATACCCATGCCGGTTTTAGCCGAACAGGCAATCGCCTCAGACGCATCAAGACCAATCACGTCTTCAATTTCAGAGCGGGCGTTGTCCGGGTCGGCATTGGGCAAATCCATCTTGTTGAGCACCGGCACCACCTCAACGCCCAACTCCAGCGCGGTATAGCAGTTGGCCACGGTTTGCGCTTCGACCCCCTGGCTGGCATCAACCACCAGCAAGGCGCCCTCGCAGGCCGACAGGGAGCGGCTGACCTCATAAGAAAAGTCCACATGGCCGGGCGTGTCGATCAGGTTCAGGTTATAGACCTGGCCATCTTTGGCCTTGTAGTGCAGGGCGGCAGTTTGCGCCTTGATAGTAATGCCGCGTTCTTTTTCGATATCCATCGAATCGAGCACCTGGGCCTGCATCTCACGCTCTTGCAGGCCACCGCAGCGCTGGATCAGCCGATCAGCCAGCGTTGACTTGCCGTGGTCAATATGGGCAATGATCGAAAAGTTGCGGATGTGATTCATGGAAACGACAGAAAAAGGGCGCGATCCCGGCGGGCGCGCCCTGAGCGGTGCCGGGCGGCACCGATGATGGGATGGCTGAGATTGTAATTGGCTAGCGCTGCGATCAACGGGAATTCAATGCAACGGGCGAACCACCACCAGTTGCGCCAAATTACCGCGGCGTACCAGCAACAGAACCGGTTTGGCCTTGTCAAGCTTGCCCAGTGCAGCTTCAAACGCCTTCAGATCGGTCACCAGCGCGTTACCGACCTGCAAAATCACGTCGCCCTCACGCACACCGGCGCGCGCAGCCGCATCAGCCACAGCATCGACTACCACGCCACCCTTGATTTTGAGCTCAGACTTTTGCGCTTCAGTGACTTCGCTGACCATCAGCCCAAGACTTTGCCCGGCGCTGGAGCCTTTGGGTTTGGCTGGCTGGCCGTTTGCCTTGGCGACCTGCTGGTCGGCCTCGACCTCGGCGATGGTGACACTCAGTTCCTTGGTGCTGCCGCGACGAAACACCGTCAACGTGCTGCGGCTACCGGGCTTAGCGCCACCGACGATGCGCGGTAAGTCAGAAGCTTTTTCTACTGGCTTGCCGTCAAATTTAAGGATGATATCGCCCGCTTCAACACCAGCCTTATCGGCCGGCGCACCGGGTTCAACCGCACGCACCAGCGCACCCTGCGCCCGGCCCAAACCCATCGATTCCGCCGCCTCTTTGGACACCTGATCGATTTGCACACCAATTCGCCCGCGTGTCACACGTCCGCTGGAGCGCAACTGCTCACTCACGCGTACCGCCTCGTCCATCGGAATCGAGAACGAAATGCCCATCGAGCCACCTGAGCGAGAATAGATTTGGCTGTTGATGCCGACCACCTCGCCCCGCATATTGATCAGCGGGCCACCGGAATTACCCGGGTTGATCGCCACATCGGTCTGGATGAAGGGCAGATAGTCACCGGTGTCGCGCTGCTTGGCGCTGACGATGCCAGCGGTAACCGTGTTCTCAAAGCCAAACGGCGAGCCGATTGCCACGACCCATTCGCCGACACGCAGGCGGCTAACGTCGCCCACCTTGACCGCTGGCAAACCGGTCGCTTCAATCTTGACCACGGCCACGTCGCTGCGCTTGTCAGCACCAATGATCTTGGCTTTGAATTCGCGCTTGTCGGTGAGCGTGACGATCACCTCGTCGGCGCCATTGACCACGTGAGCGTTGGTCATGATGACGCCGTCAGTGCTCAGGATGAAGCCTGAGCCGACGCCACGCGGCTGCTCTTCGTTGGGCACCTGTGGATGATTGGGCGGTGTCTGACGCGGCAGATTGGGCACCGGCAGACCAAAGCGGCGGAAGAATTCCAGCATATCGGGGTCAAACTGTCCGCCTGGGTTCTGGCGCGCCGCCACTTTTTCGAGCGTGCGGATGTTGACCACCGACGGACTGACCTGCTCCACCAAATCGGCAAAATCAGGCAACTGGCGCGCTTGTGCTAGCGCTGGCATGGGTAGCAGGGCCACTGTCATGGTTGTCACTATCAGGCCACTGAAGACACCGGCGGACAAACGTTTCCAACTTGATCGCATCATGGTTAACCTTTCATATAAACAACACCCCAATTGGGTCCTTACTTCTTTCTCTCAAGAGCTTGCAGCAAGCCCGTTAGCGTGGTGCCTGGAGCCTCTCCCACGGCTGTCAACCACCAGTCCTGCGCACGGCGCACCCGCAGGTGCGTCGCGCCCATCAACAACTGCTCGTGTGCATCGCCGCGAACATGACGACTGGCATCGAACGGTTCGATAAAAACCGATACCGAGGCCAGACCGTCGGAAAAAATGCATTGCAACGCACGGTCGTCGGCGGCCTCTGACCGATCGACACTGCGGTAACACCGCACCGGTACGAATCCGGGTACAGCGGCGTTGACCGTCCAGCCTTCCTGCTCCGGCGCTGTTTTGAGAAGTTTTGGGCTGTGAACCTGGTAGCCCTGGGTGCTTTGCATCAGCACTTTCAATCGGTGGAACGTCAACGGTGTGTTGAACTGGAGTTCGGAAAAAGCTGCTTGCTCAAGCACCTGCGCCGCAGCGTCGAGCGTCTGAAGTTTGACCACCAAACCGCTCTGACGTTCGGTCCAGACCCGGTAACCAAAACGCCAGCTATCCAGCGGCGCCAATTGGACCACATCCGATTCGATCCCCGCTACCCGCCCATGACCCAGTCGCTGCAACTGGTAAAACCGTCCGATGTCAGCGGCCGGGTGCTGTAGCAGGGTTGGAAACAAACCCATCGATTCACGTGTTTCCTGGACAACGGTACGACTGTCAGGCCAGAAAGTGACCACGCTGTCGTCACGCCGGAACGTCGAACGTCGTACCCCAGTGAGTGCATCAACGCGTTCAATTTGCTCACGCCCATTGCACACGTGCCAGATGCGCGACGTTGACATGGTGCTACCCGCGGTGACAACAAAAGTGCCCACATAGGCGCGCTGGCGCGTGGCATCGTGCAGGCGTAGCAACCATTGCTCAACGTCACCGTCCGGCGCCAAAACCGCTGACGGTTGGTCCGCCAGCGCGCCAGCACCGGTCAGCCACAGCAGCAACAGAAAAAAGATGCGCTTCAACGACTGCCCTCGTTAAAGGTGGCATTACGCAAAAAGCCAGCGGAACCCTGAAGTGCCGTGACACCACCGTGTTGGCGGTGTGCCGCCAGCAAGGCATCAAGCCGCGGGTCGCGCAACATTACCGCAGCGTCTTGTGGTGATACCGACGCAGTGGCCGCTGCCACTGGCGGCGTGAGTGGCGCCAACTGAGCCAACGCAGGCCCGCCCTGCGTTGTGCCAACACCCAAGCTGTGCCAGCCCTGCCACAGGCCAAAGGCGACCGCAACCACCGAGGCCACGCCCACCACGCGACGCCACCAGCGGTCGTTGGCCACATACATCGGCACCAGCAGCACGCGCGGCGGCGGCGCCGCTGCCGACACCGGTTGCAACGCCACGCCTTGTTCACGAGCCAGCCGCTCACGCCAGCGCGCAACAAACGCTGGATCATGCGAACGCAGGTCGGCCGAGCGGGAACGCAGCGCCGCGCCCACCAACTGATAGGTGTCCCAGTCTTGGCGCGCCTGCGGCGAAGCGCTCAACGCGTCGATCGCCTGCGCGAATTCAGCGCCGCGCAACTCGCCATCGACCAGAGCAGACACCCATTCAGAGCGCAGCGGCAATTTGTCAGACATGATGGATTTGGTTCAGTTTGATTCAAAAAAAGTCTTAGCAGTGGCATGGCGACTACCAGCGCTTGCCACCCTGGCGATCCAACAGCGGCCGCACTTTGGCCGAAACCGCTTCGCGGGCGCGAAAAATCCGCGACCGCACGGTGCCAATCGGGCACGCCATGATGTCGGCAATATCTTCATAACTAAGACCTTCCATTTCACGCAAGGTAATGGCTTGACGCAAGTCATCGGGCAGCTCAGCCAGGGCCTGGTCGATCACCTGCGAGATTTCCTTGGCTGCCAGCAGCGATTCGGGCGACTCTTGCGTGCTTGGTTCACTTCTGGAGGTAAAAGTTTCATCATCTTCGTCCCGCGAGGCCAGAGCGCTATTCGACCGGGTCGGGTCATGCTTGAGCTCCAATAGAAATTTCTTGGCCGTATTCACCGCAATCCGGTACAACCAGGTATAGAACTGGGAGTCGCCACGAAACTGGTGCAAGGCGCGGTAGGCACGAATGAAAGTTTCCTGGGCGATGTCGGGCACCAGATCAACGTCGCGCACCATGCGCGAAATCAGGCGTTCCACCCGCCGCTGGTACTTGATCACCAGCAGTTCAAAAGCGCGCTGGTCGCCGGCCACGGTTCGCTCCACCAACAAGGTGTCGCTGTCGGGTAGCGGCGCTGACGTTGGTTCGGCTGGCTGGCTCATACCTGGTTCTCGGGTGCTTGAGCACCAGTTGGCGCACGTGTCGGGGCAAAAAGCGCTCTGCGCAAGGCCAGCCACTGCGTCGGCTGACGCGACCGCTCCAACCACAGCCAGCGCGCGTGCCTGGCAGGTTGCAACAAACGCAGCAACAGCGTTTGCTGCAGATCGAGTTCTACCTGTAGCAAAACCGCGTTCGCTTGTCCCTGCTGCGTCCAGCTCCAGCCGTTACCGCTCCAGGCCAGCTCACCGACGGGAGTACGCCACCACTTCACGCTGGCCCAAGCGGTGGTCGCTAGCCAACCGGTCCAGCTCGCTGCCTGCCACGCATAGAGGTCGTCTTGCGCACTCAGCCAACCAGACAATGCCAACGCCCCCAATGAGCCCAGCAGCACGATCAGCACCAGGTGAAAACGCGAACGCCCCACCGGATATTGAACCGCTGGGGCGTGCTGCATGACTTAAAGCGGGGCCACCCGCGTGCGCAACGGTCAGGGCGCCCGCTTGAAGACGAGCGAACCGTTGGTGCCACCAAAGCCAAAATTATTCTTGATAGCCACGTCGATTTTCATGTCGCGCGCGGTATTGGCACAATAGTCCAGGTCGCACTCGGTGTCTTGGTTGAAGATGTTGATGGTGGGTGGGCTCTTTTGGTGGTACAGCGCCAGCACCGTCACCACCGATTCCAGCCCCCCGGCGCCACCCAGCAAGTGACCGGTCATCGACTTGGTCGAATTGACCACCACTTTTTTGGCCCGAGCGCCGAGCGCTGCCTTGATGGCGTTGGATTCGTTGATGTCGCCCAGCGGCGTTGAGGTGCCATGGGCATTGACATAATCCACCTGGTCGGCATTCAGGCCAGCGTTGTGCAGGGCACTGACAATGGCCCGGCGCGGACCATCCATATTGGGTGCGGTCATGTGGCCGGCGTCGGCGCTCATGCCAAAACCTGCCAGCTCAGCGTAAATTTTGGCGCCACGCGCCTTGGCGTGTTGGTATTCCTCCAGCACCATGACACCGGCACCTTCACCCAGCACAAAGCCGTCGCGGTCTTTGTCCCACGGCCGAGACGCGGTGGCGGGGTCGTCGTTGCGCGTGCTCAGGGCGCGCATCGCAGCAAAGCCGCCGACGCCCAATACCGACACGGCCGCCTCGGCGCCACCCGCAACAATCACATCGGCATCGCCGTATTCGATCATCCGTCCGGCCTGGCCAATACAGTGCAGACCGGTAGTGCAGGCGGTCACGATCGCCAGATTGGGCCCCTTGAAACCAAAACGGATCGATACATGGCCGGCAATCATGTTGATGATGGTCGATGGCACAAAAAATGGCGAAATACGCCTGGCCCCGCGCGCCACAAATTCCGAATGCACGGTTTCGATCATCGGCAAGCCCCCGATGCCCGAACCAATCACACAACCAATACGTGTGGCCAGTTGCTCATCGAGCGCGTCGCCCGTGGGCAGTCCAGCGTCGGCCACCGCCTGCGCGGTAGCGGCAATGCCGTAGTGGATGAAGGTGTCCATGGTGCGCGCCTCTTTGGCGCTCATGTAGGACTGAACATCAAACCCTTTGACCTC
>JAQTSL010000185.1 GCA_028711355.1 Rhodoferax sp. | reverse complement strand
AGCACATAGGCACCACTGTCGGTGCCAATGTAGAGTGTGCCGTCTGCGCCCCGCGTGATGGCCAGTGGGCGGTTATTCAAGCCTAATGCAGAGCCCAGCGCACGCCATTGGGTCTGCCCGGCAGTTTGTTGAAAAACGCCGGCATTGGTCCCCGCATAGACCGTACCGTCACTGTCTCTAAACAACGAATGCACCACGCCGCCGCCGGGTCCCGGTGTGGGCACAAAGGCTGCGCCACCGGCCCAGCAGCTTATTGAAAGGCTCAACGACAAAAAAACAAAAAATTGAGCGATATGTTTGATCAAATTCAATTTCATTTTGAGCCACCCCATAGCTTGTGATCAAGGCGAACGTTCTACGCCTGATGTCGTGGAATGACTTTGCGCTAGATCAACTCAAATCCGTACCAGCGTGAAAGAACAGTTTTGGCGCCGATCAGCATGACAGTGCCCCCACTTCCTGCGTCACACGCAGCAGCGCCTGCCACCGCCAAGAGCAGATGGACTAAGACCGACTGAGTGACTTTTGGAGATCCCCCCGGGGCTCAACTGTCTTAACTCGACCCCGCATACAATGCCGCGTTGCCTGTTTGTTGCGCCGTGGGCGGTGTGCAAACGGGCAGTTTGTTCTTTACCTTTACTTCAATTTTGGAGCTTGCCGTGTTTATTTCTTCTGCTTTTGCCCAGGCGGCCCCGGCCGCTGCGGGTGGTGACTTGCAATCGACCCTGATGGGGATGCTGCCGCTGGTGTTGATGTTTGTGGTGTTGTATTTTGTGATGATCCGCCCGCAAATGAAAAAGGCCAAGGAACACAAGGCCATGATCGAAGCGCTGGCCAAGGGCGACGAGGTGGTTAGCGCCGGTGGTCTGCTGGGCAAGGTCAGCAAGCTCGGCGAGATCTATATCGCTTTGGAAGTGGCCAACGGCGTTGAAGTGCAGATCCAGCGCAGCGCGGTGGTTCAGGTGTTGCCCAAAGGCAGTATCAAGTAAAGCGCCAGTTGACGCCGCTGTCGGCGTTGCTTATTTGAACGCGATCAAAGCAAAAGAAGTCAATGTTCATATGCAGCTATTGACGCCCATCAGCGGTCAACTGAGGAATCTAGGATCATGAATCGTTACCCGGTCTGGAAGTACGTGATCATCGTGATCGCGCTGCTGGTGGGCAGCCTGTACGCGCTGCCCAATTTTTTTGGCGAATCGCCGGCGGTGCAGGTCTCAGCCGCCAAACCGTTGGTCAAGATCGACAGCGGCACGCTGGTGCAGGTGCAGGCCGCGCTCAAGCTGGCCGGGCTGGCGCCAGATCTGCTGACGCTGGACGGTGCTTCGGTCAAGGCGCGCTTTCTGGATACCGACACGCAGCTCAAGGCCAAGGATGCGATCCAGAAGGCACTGGTGCCCGACCCGGGCAACGCGTCATATGTGGTGGCGCTCAACCTGTTGTCGCGTTCGCCAGCCTGGCTGAGCGCCTTGCACGCCGCACCGATGTACCTTGGGCTCGACTTGCGCGGTGGCGTGCACTTTATGTTGCAGGTGGATATGCAGGCGGCGCTGACCAAGCGGGCCGAGTCGCTCGCAGGTGACTTGCGCACCAGTTTGCGTGAAAAAACCCTGCGCCACAACGGCATCAACCGGATTGACCAGACCATCGAGGTCAAGTTCCGTGACAGCGCCACGCTGGAGGCAACCAAGGCGTTGTTGCAAGACCAGTTTGCCGATTTGCAGGGGGTCGATGCGCCGGACGGTGCTGAATTCAAATTGACGCTGTCGATCAAGCCGGTAGCGGCGCGGCGCATTCAGGACCAGGCGCTCAAGCAGAACATTACTACTTTGCATAACCGCATCAATGAGCTGGGTGTGGCCGAACCGGTGATCCAGCAGCAGGGGCTGGACCGCATCATGGTGCAGTTGCCGGGGGTGCAAGACACCGCCAAGGCCAAAGACATTCTGGGGCGCACCGCCACGCTAGAGGTGCGCATGGTCGATGAAAGCGCCGAAGGGCGGGCCGCCGATCTGGGCAGCGGCATGGTGCCGTTTGGCTCCGAGCGCTACCTGGAGCGCAACGGTCAGGCGGTGATCGTCAAAAAGCAGGTGATCCTGACGGGCGAGAACCTGACCGACGCGCAACCCGGTTTTGACAGCCAGACGCAAGAGCCGTCAGTTAACCTGAATCTGGACGCCAAGGGCACACGCATCTTTCGCGACGTGACGCGTGAAAACGTTGGCAAGCGCATGGCGATCCTGCTGTTTGAAAAGGGCAAGGGTGAGGTCGTCACAGCGCCGGTGATCCGTACCGAAATTGGTGGCGGCCGAGTCCAGATCAGCGGCCGCATGACCACGGTCGAAGCCAATGACACGGCCTTGCTGTTGCGCGCCGGTTCGCTGGCTGCACCGATGGAGATCATCGAAGAGACCACCATCGGCCCAAGCCTGGGCGCCGAAAACATCGCCAAGGGTTTCCAGAGCGTGGCTTGGGGCTTTGCGGCAGTGACCGTGTTCATGTGTGTTTATTACATGCTGTTTGGCGTGTTTTCCAGCGTCGCGCTGGCGTTTAATTTGCTGCTGCTGGTGGCGGTGCTGTCGATGTTGCAGGCCACACTCACCTTGCCGGGCATGGCGGCGATGGCGCTGGTGCTGGGCATGGCGATTGACTCCAACGTGCTGATCAACGAGCGCATCCGCGAAGAGCTGCGCGGTGGTGCGTCGGCGCAGGCCGCCATCCACACCGGCTATGACCGCGCCTGGGCCACCATTTTTGACTCGAACATCACCACGCTGATTGCCGGTCTGGCGCTGCTGGCGTTTGGCTCGGGCCCGGTGCGCGGCTTTGCCGTGGTGCACTGCCTGGGCATCATGACCAGCATGTTCTCTGGCGTGTTTTTCTCACGTGGCGTGGTCAACTTCTGGTACGGGCGGCAGAACCGGCTCAAGACGGTGTCGATCGGCACCATCTGGCGCCCAGACGGCGCTGCCGCCGTTAAAACAAGCGAATAGGGTCGATTCATCATGGAATTTTTCCGCATCAAACGTGACATCCCGTTCATGCGCCACGCGCTGGCGTTCAACATCGTTTCGTTGATCACCTTTCTGGCGGCGGTGTTCTTTTTGTTTTCACGCGGGCTGCACCTGTAGGTGGAATTTACCGGTGGTACGTTGCTGGAGGTGACCTACACCCAGCCGGCCGACCTGGCTTCGGTGCGCAACAGCGTGGCCAAACTGGGCTTTGCCGACGTGCAGGTGCAAAACTTTGGCAGCGCGCGTGACGTGCTGATCCGCCTGCCGCCACAAAAGGGCGTCAGCTCGGCGCAGCAGAGCAACCAGGTGATGGCCGCATTGCAGGCGGTCGAAGCCAGCGCGGCGATGCGCCGCACCGAATTTGTTGGCCCGCAGGTGGGCGACGAACTGGCCGCCGATGGCCTGAAGGCGCTGGCCTTTGTGGTGATCGGCATCATGGTCTATCTGGCGGTGCGCTTCGAGTGGAAATTTGCCGTGGCGGCGATCATCGCCAACCTGCACGACGTCATCATCATCCTGGGGTTTTTCGCCTTTTTCCAGTGGGAATTTTCCTTGCCGGTGCTGGCCGCGGTGCTGGCGGTGCTGGGCTATTCGGTCAACGAATCAGTGGTGATTTTTGACCGGATTCGCGAGAACTTTCGCCGCTATCGCAAGATGAACACGGTGGAAATCATCAACAACGCGATCACCTCGACCATCAGCCGCACCATCATCACCCACGGATCAACCCAGATGATGGTGCTGTCGATGTTGCTGTTTGGTGGCGCCACACTGCACTATTTTGCGTTGGCGCTGACGATTGGCATTTTGTTTGGCATTTATTCTTCGGTGTTCGTGGCGGCGGCCATTGCCATGTGGCTGGGCATTCAGCGCGAAGACCTGGTCAAGGGCGGTGTGGCCAAAAAAGACATCGATCCGAACGACCCGAACGCCGGCGCCACGGTTTGATCGTCGCCAGCATTTCAACCTAGATTCCTTAGTTGGACGCGCCCGAGTGGGCCACTGGCGACGTGCCTGGGTAGGGCAATTGCCGCAGCTCCAAACGTGCCTGCGCACGTTTGGACGGCAAGCGCAGGCCATGCCTCTGGCATGGCTGCGCCCTGCAAGGGGGACGACGCAGCGGGCTTGTGCCCGCAAGCAGGAGCAACGACCCCAGGCGCGTTGCCAGGGGCTCAATCGGGTGCGTAGCGCTGTCACCCGAAAGGTGAACTCAATCAAAGCGGAAAAATTCAGTGTTCATAAGCAGTTAGTGACGTTTGTAAGCGGTCAACTGAGGAATCTAGGTTCAACCCACCTGGCGTTGAAACAGCCCGCCGGGCAAGTGGGCAATGACGCCGTCAATTTCAAGTGCCATCAAATGGGCCTGTAACGTTGGCGTGTCCAGCCCGGTGCGCGCCTGAAGCGCGTCCAGCCCGATGACGTCAAAGCCGATCGCTTGCAGCAGCGCCGCGTTGCCACTAAAAAGCGGCTCCGGTGCGTTGTGCGCGTCGCCAGCACCGGCCGTTGGCTGATTGGACAGACCGGTGGTTGGCCAGCGCAATTCTTCCAGCACATCCTGCGCTGACTCAACCAGCTTGGCGCCCTGTTTGATCAGCGCGTGGCAACCGCGCGACTGCGTGGAGTGAATCGAACCCGGTATCGCAAACACCTCTTTACCCTGCTCGGCGCTTAGCCGCGCGGTAATCAGCGAGCCCGACTGGAGCGCCGCTTCGACCACCAGGGTGCCGTTGGCCAGCCCAGCAATCAGGCGGTTACGGCGCGGGAAATTGGCCGTCAACGGCGGTGTGCCAAGCGGATATTCGCTGACCAGCAGGCCGCGACTGGCGATCCGATGCGCCAGCTTGTGATGCACCTTCGGATAGACCCGGTCCAGGCCGGTGCCGACCACCGCCACCGTGCTGCCCTGGGCCTCCAGGGCGCCCTCGTGCGCGGCCGCATCCACCCCCAGCGCCATGCCACTGACAATGGTCAGCCCAACCTGCGCCAGCGCCTTGGCAAACTGGCGTGCGTTGGCCACACCCTGGGGCGTCGGGTTGCGGCTGCCGACGATGGCCAGGCTGGTTTGCGGGTCAATCGACGTCGGCTTGTTGCTCAGTGCATCGCCCGGCGCACCAAAATCAGCGCTGCCCAGCAGGTACAGCAGCAGCGGTGGATCGTCCAGTTGCAGCAGTGCTGCCGGGTAATTGGGGTCGCCGACGGTGACGATCTGGTGACGTACGTGGTCGGTTTGCTGTTGCAGCCACGACCAAGTGGTTTGCAGCAGCTCAGGCAGGGCTTCGGGCCGGCTGAGCAAGGCCTCGGCACGGCCGCTGTCAACCACTTGGCGCAGCGCTGTCGCGGGCTGGTCAAAAATCGCCTGCGGCAGGCCAAAAGCGGTCAGCAACTGGCGCGCGCCCACGTTGCCAACGCCCGGTGTCAGCGTCAGGCGCAGCCAGGCGGAAAGTTCGTCACGTTCCACGGCAATTGGCACGCAACCGTAGGCTTAACGTGAAAGAATAGGCTGTCATACCGGGCCACGACCCGGTATCTAGTGAATTCGGAGTGGCTTTGACCATGCAAGTTAGAGCGGGTTGACCAGCCGGTCGCCGACCTTGACGCCGTTGGTGATCTCCAGCACCAGCGCATAAGAGAGCTTGTCAAAGGTTCGAAACACCATCAGCAAGCCGTTGCGCTCGTCGGGCAGCTTGATGGTCGGCAGCGTCGGGTCGGTCTTGTCCACCACGCGGGCACCGTCTTGCAGAATGGCCAGCACGTGGCCGCTTTCGATGCCGTCGGCGCTGCCCCGGTTGATCGCCACCACCTGGTTCTGGGCGGCGTTGACCACCGCGCTGCCATAGACCGAGACGATGCGTGCATCAACCGGCTGACCGGGTGCGTGCGGTACGTAGCTCTGTATTTGTGGCGCTGGCTCCGGCAGCAACCGGTCACCGGCACGCATCTCTTCTTTGGCCTTGACGATGTCGATCGTGGCAGGGACGATCTCGCTGCGCAAGGCGCCATCCGGCCCGGGCGATTGCTGGGTTGCCTCGCTGCGCACCAGCAACGCCTTGCCGACGTATTGCGCCTCATAGCCCAGCACGCTGGCGCTGACCGGGTCTTTCAGCGCGGTGGCGTTGCGAAACACGCGAAACACTTGCTGGCGTTTGCTGGCGTCGTCGATCAGTTCGGTTGACGAAGTGCTGCGCGCGTAGGCACGGTCGCCAAGGGTTAGTAAAACCCGCCCATCCCGCGCCGAGACGATGCGCGGGGCAGCCGAAAACGTGGTTTCATCGACGATCAGGGGTTCCGCCAAAAAGGGCTCGATCAGGTGATTTTTCAGCGTTGGCAGCGCGCTGCTGGCCAGTGCCTCCACCCGGGTGCGCGGCGACAGCCGAACGGTGGGCAAGGTGGACTGTGCCGTAGGCTGCAAGGCCATCGTGACGCGACCGTTGGCCTTGGCCAGAAACAGCGCCTGGCCGGGGTAGATCAGGTGCGGGTTTTTGACGTCGGCCAGGTTCATGCCCCACAGCTCAGGCCAGCGCCAGGGCGACTTCAGGAACAGCCCGGAAATGCCCCACAGGGTGTCACCGGGCTGGACCGTGTAGTTGGCCGGCGCGTCGGCCCGCAATTCGCTCAGTGCCACACCACGGTGTGCCGTCTGTTCGGCGGCCGTGCGTTGCTCAACGGTAATTGGAAAATTTTGTGCCAGAGCCGAAGCGCTGACCAACAGGCCGAGCGCCATCATGCCAAGCGCGGCCGGCGCCAGACTGCCTTTGGTAAAAGAGTTTGCCATGACTGTGTGTACCCTGTTGCTTTGCCTAAGATTTTGCGCCCAAGCCCTTGTTCGGACAATGATTGTCGCCTGAGCGCCACTGCGTAGGCCGCAAAAATAGCGAAAATAACGACATCCTGGAA
This sequence comes from Rhodoferax sp., assembly GCA_028711355.1. Classification (GTDB taxonomy): domain Bacteria; phylum Pseudomonadota; class Gammaproteobacteria; order Burkholderiales; family Burkholderiaceae_C; genus Rhodoferax. The sequence continues at coordinate 465 of JAQTSL010000185.1, read as the reverse complement.
CTGATCGCATGGCTTTACTTCCCATTCTTTGTTACCCCGACCCCAAATTGCACACCATTGCCAAGCCGGTTGCGGCGGCGGATGGTCGCATCCGTGGGCTGATCGCCGATATGCTGGAGACCATGTACGAGGCCAAGGGCATTGGCCTGGCCGCCACGCAGGTTGATGTGCACGAACGACTGATTGTGCTGGATGTGTCCGAACAGCGCGATGCGCCACGGGTGCTGATCAACCCAGAACTGGTCTGGACCAGCGAGCAAACCCATCTGAATGAAGAGGGGTGCCTGTCGGTGCCCGGTATTTATGACGGTGTGACGCGCTTTGATGCGATCAAGGTGCAAGCGCTGGACGGCGACGGCCGCAGCCACCTGATTGAGGCCGACGGCTTGCTGGCGGTGTGCATCCAGCATGAAATGGATCATTTGATCGGCAAGGTATTTGTCGAGTACCTGTCGCCGCTCAAAC
>JAQTSL010000184.1 GCA_028711355.1 Rhodoferax sp. | reverse complement strand
GCCATTCATTACAACAGCCTGCGCAAAAGCCAGCCATTTGTGACGGTTGACTGCAACACGCTCAGCCAGGATCTGCTTGAAAGTGAACTGTTCGGGCACGTCAAAGGTGCGTTTACCGGCGCCATGTCGAACAAGCGCGGTATGTTCGACATGGCAAACACCGGGACGTTGTTCCTGGATGAGTTCGGTAATATTTCACTCTCTACCCAGGCCAAGCTGTTGCGCGTCATTCAGGAACACGAGTTTCGTGCGGTCGGTAGTACCACCACCCAAAAGACCAATGTCAGGTTGGTGACCGCAACCAATAAGGATCTGAAGGCGATGGTGGCGGCCGGGACCTTCCGCGAAGACCTTTATTACCGGATCAATGTGTTTCCAATTCACGCGCCCGCGTTGCGTGAGCGGCGTGACGACATTCCGGCGCTGGCCTTTCATTTTCTGAAGTTGTTCAGCACTGAATTGGAAAAGCCAGCGAGCGAAATTTCAGAGGGTGCCATGAGTTTGCTGGTGAACTACGGCTGGCCTGGCAATGTGCGCGAGCTTGAGAATACTCTTCAGAGAGCGGTGATTCTTTCGTCTGACCATATCATCCGCCAAGCCCATTTGGCCCATATCCTTGACAACAGGCCATTGCCAGATTTTGAGGTCCCTCGAACCAGTGACGACCTCAAACGGGTTAAAAAGCTGGCGCGGGAAAAGTCGGTAGAAGACATTGAAAAACTGTTCATACAGGAAACGCTCAAGCGAAACGGCTCCAACGTCACCAAGAGCGCAGAGGAAACCGGGATGCAGCGTGCCAACTTTCAGGCGCTCATGAAAAAATACAACATACGGGCCCGCGACACCGGCCACAACGCGGGTGAATCCGGTTCTGACTGAGTTCGGCGTTGCGCCGGCTTGCCACACGGGTCTGCAAGTTTCTATGCTGCCGTGTTCGCCTTGGGCTCGTCCTGCACCTCTTCGTAGCCGGTGATCATCGCCTTGAAATGGGCCGACGGCGTGTGCCCCAGGCTGGCCAGGTACACGTGCACGATGATGATTCCGACAAACACGATGAACAGCAGCACATGCACCGAGTCAACCACCCGCAGCCCACCGAACAAATCAACCATCGATGAAAAACGGGTGACATCCCACAACAGCACGCCGGTGAAGAACTGTAGCGGCACCAGCAACATCATGATGATCTGATAAAGCATGCTCTGCAAGGCGTTGAACTTGTGATAAGCGGTTGGATGGTGCGGATTGGGTTCCCCTTTGAAGATACCGTAACCATAGAACTGAATTTGCCGAAAACTGGCGCGGAAATATTTCATCGGACTCAACTCGGGGTGATAAACCTTGATCTTGTCGGTGAAGAGATAAAAGCCCAGCCAGATAAAGAAGTTGGCGATCAGGACAAAGCCGATCCAGGTGTGCGCGACCGCCGCCAACTTGAATGGCATCAACTGAAACAAGTCGAGATACCTGATCTGCAATCCGGTGGCAATCAGCAAGACAAAGCCAATGGCGTTGGTCCAATGCCAGATTCTGATGGGCAGCGGATGGATATAAAGCTTGTCCACAATGAATTCCTTCTATTTGTTGGTAGTTCCATCCGCACGACGGTCGCCAGTCAAAGCCGGGCTTGGCTCTTGACGACCAGGGTCGGCGCGTGCGGCGAGCCGTTCCCGTTCCAGTTTTTCACGAATGTTTTTGAATAGCCGTTTGACGGTCATGTGGACCAGTGGCACGCTCAGTGCCCCCAAAAAGACCATCACCAGCAGGGTATCAAACAGTTTGATACGGGTGCCACCAATGGCGTAAAAGCCACGCACCGAGTCGATCGACAACAACGAATTCAGCACATCTTTCTGGATCCCATGGCGCAGCGGCCGCCCGTCCGGTCCAGCAATGGTCAGGCTGACGCTTTGAAAGGGTTCGGCACCTTTTTGGTGGCAGAAATTGCAGTCTTTGATGGCCTTGGATTTGTCACTCAACTGATGTGCCGCCACGCCCGAACTCACCTCAAGCCGCCCTTGCAAGACGGTTTTACCGTCATGGCTGTCCTGGTTGAATTCCTTGAGCAGACTCCATAGGGCACGCTCGTTCAAGCCCAGATTCTGGGTATCGACGCTGTCGGTGCGGCGGTCAAACTGCGGAACGCCCATTTTTTCTGAAACCTGGTGCTTGTTGGAGCCGTCGTAGAGCCGCAGATTGACGCGCCGCTGTGCGTTGGGGCTGTGACACGCGGCGCATAAAATGGCTTCGAAGTGGCGGTCCGTATTGGGCAACCAGACCTTGTGCAGTTGGACTGCATCCTTGTGGCAAGCCAGGCAGGCATCCTTGACGCCGTTGCCCAGTGATGCCGCCTTGACATTGTGGGCCTGATGGCAGCCCGCGCACAGTGGCGCACCAATACCTTTGGCGCTACGTTGCTGCCCGTGCACGTCGTTTGCATACGCCTTGAATATCTCCTCGTGACACTGGGCACAAGGGGTATCGGTGATCGGCGTCAAAATTTCGGTTGAGCGCACCGTGTGCGGGTTGTGACAACTCGAGCACAGGGGGGCTTTTGAGTTCCCATCCTTGACCAGCGCTGCATGAATACTGTCCTCATATTCGGTCACTTTTTTCTTGTGGCAACTACGGCATGACTCGCCCATGTCCATGGCAAAACTGCGGTGACTCTTGATTTCCGAGACCATCTTACCGTGAGTTTTGGCGTCGATTGCGTCGTGACAGTCTTCACACTCGGTGTCCTTGTGCATTGACTCGGCGTAAGCCTTGCCTGACACATGCAAGGAAAAAGACTGCGCGTTTTCAAGCTTTTTCACCATGCCTGGTTTGTCGTGACACGCCAAACAGGCTTGGGTCGCTTGTGAGAATTCAACCTCTGCGCTGTGAACTGCCGCACTGATGGCCAACAGCCCCAGGGTGAGCCATGCCACCAGCCAAGCACGTGGCTGTAGCAGCAGGTGCCTTGTGTTATCCGAGACTGAAAATTTTTCCACCTAAGTTTCCCCTCGTTCATTGTCTTCAAAGCAAAACCATCAAGGGGCGATTGGCACCCCTTGATGGTTTTCACCTTGACTGCAAAGCAGCTTTCATTGGCCAATCATCCCGGTTCGTTATGCCACAACGTCTTTCATTCGACAACCGGCTTCGCGGTGAAGACCTGGAACCCCACCCAGGCCAACATGGCCATCCCAACGAAGGGCAACATCACCGCATAGACCAGACCGATGAACGGCGCCGCCAGGAAAAGCGCAACATCCTTGACGTGGTGCAATGCCTTCTTTACCGCTGGCTGTGTGAACAGTGCCTGCAAGCCAAACCAGACCAGCATGACCGTGCCAGCCAGTGGCAAGGCCAATGCGTAGGCCAAGCCAATGAGGGGTGCTACCGCAAGTTGAACCGACTTCAGGAAGTTGTTTCCTTTTTCGGCTGCCTCAACGGGCGCGGCCTGCGGCGCGGGGGCCGATAGGGGGGCGGCGGTGGGCGCGACCGCCTGCGACAACGCATGGGCTGCGCCATCTTCAATCATTTCAGGCGAGAGCGGCTTGCGCATGAAGTCCGACACGCCAACAGCTTTGGCCCTGGTTTCATTGGCTGTCGTGCCATAGCCGGTGATGATGACCACGGGCGTCCACGGCCGACTGGCCTTGACGCGTTCGGTCAGTTCAACGCCATCCATGCCGGGCATCTTGATGTCGGTAAAGACGACGTCGTATTCCTGTTCACGAATACGTTCCAGTGCCTCTGCTGCGTTCTGGGCGGTGACCACCACATAGCCCTTGTCCCTGGAAAGGACGCGGTTGAAGCTCTTGCCAACCACCGGGTCGTCGTCGACAACCAATACTTTACGTAGTGCGCTCATGATATTTCTCCTTCAAAACCATTGGGTCTGAACAAGCCGGTAGTGACCCCGATTTCCGGATCCCTGCTGCGATGTGTTGGACATTACGCCGGGACTTGATCTTTGTTACGCATACGGCATGCCAAGAGAGTAAATTTTTTTAAAATATGATGTTTATCAATGAGTTAGCTGGTTTTGTTGCAATTTTTGCAGAGCTAATGCAGAAGTGAGAGAAGTTGGTGAAGTACAGTTTTTTTGTGCACTTGCGTCTTGCCGAATGAACTGTTGCCCTATGGGACGAAGGCGTTTTGCGGTGCCTATTTTTTATAGACAGTGATTAGGGTGTGACGCTGCGTTCAAGAACACTGAGCCTGTTGCTCGGGACGCAGAAGCCACCGTTTATGCAGCATGGCGGCATTGGCCGCGTTGACGATGTCGTCAGGACCGGCGGGCTTGGCCAAGTAGTCAAAAGCACCCAGTGTGACCGCTTGCTTGGCCGTATCAATGGCCGGGTAGCCCGTGATGATGATGACTTCGCTGTCTGGCCACTTCTCCTTGATGGTTTTGAGCACGGTCATGCCGTTCATGCCTGGCATCATTAAATCAAGCAAAACAACGTCAAATGGGCGTTGGCCCAAGGCCTTCAGGGCAGCAGGACCGTTGCTGGCGACTTCTACCTTGCAATGCTGGCCTGCCAACGATCTGGCGTAGCTGCGCTGAACAATTTCTTCATCGTCAACGATCAGGATTTCAGCATTTTTGCTCACTTTGGATACCTCACAATCTGCTTCTGAATGATCTGATGCAAGTCTTGTGCCATTTACATCCCATTTGGAGGCTGGGACGAAAGGTCTGCCGCGGCCTCGACGCTCCCCAGAACAATCCGGGTTCAGCATCAACGCAACGTCAACCTGCGGGCGTCGTCTTCGTAGCCTTTGAGCTTGGCGATCAATTTCTGCCGCTGCGCCGGTGTGGCGCTGTTATGCAGACGGGCCAGCGTGTTGCAGTTGCCCTGAATGTACTGTTCGATTTGAGCGCGGTAGCCAGCGTTGGGTGGCTGTAGGGTGCGCGCCAGCAGGCCGTGGATGCGCTGTTGCGCCAGAGCCAATGGCAGTGCGCTACCTGCCAGGCCCTGCAAGGTTTGCAGCAGGTCCTGGTGGCGGCGCAGCATGTCAAGCTCGGCCGTTTGGGTGTCATACGGTGTGTCTTGCACGCCTGAGCGCATGAGGCTCATTTGCGCGTCGCTCAAGGCACCATAAAAGCTTTCAGTGCGCTCCACCAAGCGCTCCAGGCGCCTTGTCTGTACCGCCGCAGGTTCGTCGGCAGGCCAGTCGTCACGCCATTTTTGTGCGCGTTTGTCCAGTTGGTGCTTCAAGTGTTGTAGCTGTTTGTTCTCCAGAGTGACGACCAGACGCGCCAAACCAGGTTCGGACTGAGCCAGTACGGCCTCCAGCCGCGAGCGCACGCGATCGGCAATTTGGCACACCTGCGCTGGCGTGGTGTCCTGCGCGGCCTGGGTTTGCACCTCGGTCAACAGGTGGGCCAGTTGGGGCAATTCGTGCGTGCGGTGCCAGGTGTGCAGCGCCAGCAAGTCCGTGCGCAGCGTCACGCTTTGCGTATCATTGACATCCAGATAGCTGTCTACCCACCAATAACCCAGATTGGGCAACTGTTCGTAGCCCACGCGCACCATGCTGCAGCCCATCAGCAACGACACCACCAGCAGTGGCCACAACAGCGCACGGATAATGCGCCTCACAGAAATTGATTTCTCGCGGGAGCTAGGCATGTCAACATCTCACGAACTTTTTTCAGCGGCACCATTGGATGTGCTGATCATGGCTGCGGGCAGGGGCACGCGCATGAAGAGCAAGCTGCCCAAAGTGTTGCATCTTTTGGCCGGGCGTGCACTGGTGCAGCACGTGATAGACACATCCGCCGTGTTGTCAGCGCGCCAGGTGACCGTGATCACGGGTCACGGTGCTACAGAAGTAGAAGCTGCTGTCGCAGGTAGTGAAACGTCTGCAAGGCAATTTGAGCTGAATTTTGTACGGCAGGAGCCGCAGCTTGGCACCGGCCACGCGGTGCAGCAGGCGGTGCCAGTGCTGCGCGACGACGGCGTTGTGCTGGTGCTCTCGGGCGACGTGCCGCTGACCCAGCCCGACACCTTGGCGCAACTGATCGTCGCCTGCGCCGGTGACAAGCTGGCGTTGCTGACGATCGACTTTGCCAACCCCAGCGGTTACGGTCGCATCGTGCGCCAGGGCGACGCGGTGCAGGCCATCGTCGAGCAAAAGGATGCCAGCGCAGCGCAACTGAAGATTACCGAGGTTTATAGCGGCATCATGGCGCTGCCCGCGCTGCATTTAAAGAAGTGGCTGGCGCGGCTGGACAACAAAAACGCCCAGGGCGAGTACTACCTGACCGACATCGTCAAGTTTGCTGTGGCCGACGGCGTGCCGGTGGTGGCGTACAAGATTGTGGATGCGGTGCAGATGGCTGGCGTCAACAGCCCGGTTCAGTTGGCCGAGTTGGAACGCTCTAATCAACAGCGGGTGGCGCTGCAATTGATGGAGCAAGGCGTGCGCCTGGCCGACCCGGCGCGGTTTGATGTGCGCGGCACACTGACCTGCGCGCAAGACGTTTCGATCGACGTCAACTGCGTGTTTGAAGGCCAGGTCAGCCTGGGCGAGGGTGTCAGCATCGGGTCCCATTGCTTCATCAAGAATGTCAATATCGCCGCTGGCGCTGTGATCCACCCGTTCACCCATATCGAAGGCGGTGCGCCGGGCAGCAAAAACGCGATCGAGGTGGGCGCAGGTGCGTTGATCGGCCCGTTCGCCCGGCTTCGCCGGGGGGCCAAACTGGGCGCTGAGGTACACATTGGCAACTTTGTCGAGGTGAAAAATTCGACCCTGGCCAAGGGGGCCAAGGCCAACCACCTGGCCTATCTGGGCGACGCCACAGTGGGCGCGCGCGTCAACTTTGGCGCCGGCTCAATCACCGCCAATTACGACGGCGCCAACAAGCACCGCACCATCATCGAGGCCGACGTGCACATTGGCAGCAACTGCGTACTGATCGCGCCGCTGACCGTGGGTGCCGGTGGTACCGTGGGCGGCGGCTCGACCTTGACCAAAGACACGCCACCGTTGGCGCTGACGGTGGCGCGCGCGCGCCAGGTCAGCGTGGCGAACTGGAAGCGGCCGAGCAAGAAGTGACGAAAAATGACAAGAAGTGAAAATGCCAGCTCTTTTGGTGCGCCCCGCGCGGTAACCGATTACCACGCGATGTGTTGACCGGGCACCTGTTAGAAGGCAAAAAAAATGACTGAGGCCTCCTTACCTGACGCGTCCTTGGCGCAACTTCAGCGCCAACTGGACGCGGCGCGTGCCGAGCTGCAAGAATTTACCACCACCGTGTCGCACGATCTGCGCGCACCGCTGCGCCATATCAACGCGTTTGCGCAAATTCTGGCCGAGGACTGGCCCGCGATGCCGACCGAAGCGGCCAGCCACCTGGCCACCATCCGCCAGTCGGCGCC
>JAQTSL010000183.1 GCA_028711355.1 Rhodoferax sp. | reverse complement strand
CGAAGTCAGCCACTGCGGTGATCACCTCAATCGCGCCGTCGTCGTCAGTAATGACATCCTCGGCACCCGACTCCAGCGCCACTTCCAGCACCTTGTCTTCGCTTACACCCGGGGCAAAAATGATTTGCCCGCAATGTTTGAACTGGAACGCGACCGAGCCCTCGGTGCCCATGTTGCCGCCAAACTTGGCAAACGCATGGCGCACCTCGGCCACGGTGCGCACCCGGTTGTCGGTCATGGTATCGACGATGATCGCCGCACCGCCAATGCCGTAGCCCTCGTAGCGGATTTCTTCGTAGGTAATGCCTTCGACGCTGCCAGTGGCTTTGTCAATGTTGTACTTGACGCGGTCAGCCGGCATATTGGCCGCCTTGGCCCGGTCAACCGCCAGCCGCAGGCGCGGGTTGGCCGACAAGTCGCCGCCACCGGCACGGGCGGCGACGGTGATTTCACGGATGATGCGGGTCCAAATCTTGCCCCGCTTTTCGTCCTGACGGCCCTTGCGGTGCTGAATATTGGCCCATTTACTGTGTCCTGACACGGGGAATCCTTTGAAAAATTCGTTACGCTATTACACTTATTAGGGACTTGCAAAAAATCGTCCCCGCTAGGCGCGCCAAGACAGACAGTACGCTTAGTACGCTTAGTACGGCAAGTTGGCGCAACGACGCCGGGGCGATTTTGTGCAAGTCCGGCGATTGTACTTTTTGAGGTTGATATGCCCGAACCCATTCTGATCGCCCAGCACGGGCAAACCCAATGTTTCCTGCAGCCCGACAAGGCCAACCGCCACGGGTTGATCACCGGCGCCACCGGCACCGGCAAAACCATCACCCTGCAAACCCTGGCCGAAGGCTTTGCCAAGATTGGCGTGCCGGTGTTCCTGGCCGACATCAAGGGCGACCTGACCGGTCTCGCAGGCGCCGGCAGTGCTACGCCAAAACTGGCCAGGGTGCTTGCTGAGCGAGCGCTACCAGCTCCCGAATACGCAGCATTTTCAACCACTCTGTGGGACGTCTTCGGCGAACAAGGCCACCCGGTGCGCGCTACCGTGAGCGATCTGGGCCCGCTGCTGCTGGCGCGTATGCTTAACCTGAACGACACCCAGGCCGGTGTGTTGCAACTGGTGTTCAGGATTGCCGACGACGCTGGCTTGGCGTTGCTGGACATGAAAGACCTGCGTGCCATGTGCCAGCACGTGGGCGACAACGCATCGAGCTTTACCACCGAATACGGCAACATCAGCGCCGCCAGCATCGGCGCCATCCAGCGCGGCCTGATGCAGATTGAAGCCCAGGGCGGCAACAAGTTTTTTGGCGAGCCGATGCTCAACATTGACGACCTGATGCAGACCGATAGTGCGGGTCGCGGCATGATCAACATCCTGGCCGCTGACAAGCTGATGAACGCGCCACGCCTGTACAGCACCTTTTTGCTGTGGCTGCTGAGTGAACTGTTTGAGAATTTGCCCGAGGTGGGCGACCTGGAAAAGCCCAAACTGGTGTTCTTTTTTGACGAAGCCCACCTGCTGTTCAACGACGCTCCCAAAGTGCTGATCGAGCGCATTGAGCTGGTGGTGCGACTGGTGCGCAGCAAGGGCGTAGGCGTGTATTTCGTCACACAAAACCCGCAGGACATCCCCGACAGCGTGCTGGCGCAGTTGGGTAACCGGGTGCAACACGCGCTGCGCGCCTTCACCCCGCGCGACCAGAAAGCCGTCAAAAGTGCGGCCGACACCATGCGCCCCAACCCCGGGCTGGACATTGGCGCGGCCATCACCGAACTGGCGGTGGGCGAGGCGCTGATCAGCTTGCTGGACGAAAAAGGCCGCCCCAGCCCGACCGAGCGCGTCTATGTGTTGCCGCCGGCCAGCCAGATCGGCCCCATCACGCCCGAGCAGCGCCAGGCGTTGATCCAGAATTCGATCGTGGCGGGTGTCTATGAAAAGACGCTGGAGCGCGAATCAGCGTTTGAAAAAATCAAGGGCCGCGCCGACACCCGTGCCGCACCGACCGGGCAGACCACGGCGACCGCAGCCACTGGTGCGGCACCGGCTGCTGCGCCGGCCCCGGCCCAGACCGGCGGTATGTTTGATGGGCTGGGTAGCAGTCTGGGTGGGCTGTTGAACGGCGGCGGCGGACGGCGCACCACGGTCGGCGAGCAGCTCTTCAAAAGTGCCGCCAGTTCGATTGGCCGTGAAGTGGGCCGCCAGATCATCCGTGGCGTTTTGGGTGGCATTTTTGGCGGAAAACGCTGATGAAGCAAGCGTAAGCTGCTATATTTATAGAGGCAAAATATGACAAAAAGCGACCCCATGGTGCACCTGATTGAGCACCCGCTGGTGCAGCACAAGCTCACCTTGATGCGCCAGAAGAGCGCCAGCACCACCAGTTTTCGCACCCTGCTCAACGAGCTGGCGATGTTGATGGCGTACGAAGTCACGCGTGATATGCCGCTGCAAGACATCGAGATCGAAACCCCGCTGGAAAAAATGACCGGCCGCGTGATTGACGGCAAAAAACTGGCACTTGCCTCGATCCTGCGTGCCGGCACCGGGTTGCTGGACGGCTTTTTGGCGGTGGTGCCGGGCGCGCGTGTCGGTCACATTGGCCTGTACCGAGACCCGGCTACGCTGCAAGCGGTGGAGTATTACTTCAAGATGCCCAAAGATATGCCGAGCCGCGACGTGATTGTGGTGGACCCGATGCTGGCCACCGGTCATTCGGCCATCGCCGCCATCGCCCGCATCAAGGCGCTGCAGCCCCGTTCGATCAAGTTTGCCTGCCTGCTGACCTGCCCAGAAGGCGTTGCGGCGCTGCGTGCCGCGCACCCGGATGTGGCGATCTTCACGGCTGCCATCGACCGCCAGCTCAACAGCCACGGCTACATCTTGCCGGGGCTGGGCGATGCGGGCGACCGGATTTTTGGGACGCAGTAAGCGCGCCGCCGACCCGCTGTTCCAGTGCGGCCAAATGCATGGATACCGGGTCGTGGCCCGGTATGACAACCGGTTCTTTCACGGTAACATCAAGCATGCCTGTCCAACCGGAGCCACTTCAGCCCGCGTATGCCGACCTCGCGCTCACGTTAATCACGTCGCGACAAACCATCCTGCCCAAACGGCTGTTCGAACCGGGACCCAACCCAGCGCAAATCGACGATCTGTTCACCGTGGCGGCAGCGGCACCCGACCACGGCGAGATTCGGCCCTGGCGCTTTGTGCTGGTGCCGCCAGCGCGCCGCGCCGACCTGGGCGATGCATTTGCCCAGGCACTGCTGCAGCGCGACGCGAGCGCCACGCCAGAGCAGTTGGCTCAGGCCCGTGAAAAAGCCTTTCGGGCGCCGTTTGTTGCGCTGGCCATTGCCCGCCTGGGGCCAAGCGAGCCAGAGATCAACACGCTGGAGCGCATGGTCAGCGTCGGCGCGGCGATCCAGAATATCTTGCTGATGGCACACGCTCTGGGTTTTGGCGCCAGTTTGACCGGCGGGCTGGCGATGCAATCAACGGCAATGCGGCAACTCTTGCAGCTTGCGGACGGTGAGCACGCCATTTGCTGTATCAATGTTGGCACGGTGCAGAAGCGCAGACCAAGCCGTTTGCGGCCGACACCTGACGCGTTTGTCAGCAGTCTGTGAACTCAGCCAACAACAGCGCCGCAGTCGTTATCTATGTCTGAACCGCAACTCTCCAATCAACGCCATTTACCAGCCGATGACGCCTTGCGCGCAGTACTTCACAACGAGGTGCACGCCCGACCGACCGCACGCATTCGCCTGCCAGCATTGATCACCTTTGTGGCCGTGCTCAACGCCAACGTGACGCGCGCGCAAGAGTCCGATCACCTGAGCCGTCTGCCTGGGCAGGAGCAGTTGAACCCCGAGTCGCTTGCCGACAATTTTTTAAGTCTGCGGCTGGCCGGCGCAACGGTGAAATGGGAGCGACACAGCGAGTTTTCGCGCTATTCGGTGGTTCAGCCGTTGTCGGAGCAGGCGTTGCTGGGCGCCAGTGAACCCGATTTGCTAGCCGGTCTGGCGCTGCCATTGCACTGGCTCTGCCAGATTCCGGGGCAGACCGTTGCGGCGATCCAGTTGGCAATGGTGCACGCACCACTGGACGACGCTTCAGCGTTGATGACGCAGGCCAACCGTTGGCTCGGCAGTGGCACGCTGGTGGCCTCTTTGATGGGAACCAGTCCGGCACCGGTGCTACCGGCCAACGACGCGCCAGATCGCCACGGTTACCTCCATCCGATCGGGCACTCTTGGGCGCTGACGCAGTTTCGGCTACGCGCGGATGGCTTCGAGCGTATGCTGGTGATCGCGCCGCAGGGCACCAGTCAGACGCGCGCCGGCCGGATTGCTGCGCGTTTGCTGGAACTGGAAACTTACCGCCTGATGGCGTTGCGCGGTTTGCCGGTAGCCAAGGAGCTGGGGCCGATGCTGACGCAGTCCGAACAGGCGTTGGCCAGCATCACCGCCCAGCTCGAGAATAAATCAGCGTCAGATCAGCAGTTGCTGGACAAGCTGGTGTCACTGGCAGCCGGGGTTGAAAGCGCCACCGCGCAGCACAGCTATCGGTTTTCAGCGACCAAAGCCTACGATGCGCTGGTTCATCAGCGCATCCGGGAGTTGCGCGAGCGTGCCATTCCAGGGACCCAAACGATCGGTGAATTCATGCAGCGCCGGCTGTCGCCGGCGATGTCACTGGTGACCGCGACGGCGCAGCGGCTGGCGTCACTGTCGCAACGCGTGGCGCGCACCAGCGACTTGCTGCGCACCCGGGTGGACATTGCCACCGAAGTACAAAACCAGCAGTTGCTGGAAAAACTCACACGCGGCCAAGAGACCCAATTGCGCCTGCAGAGCACGGTCGAGGGGCTGTCGATTGCCGCCATTTCCTACTACGTGATCAGTTTGTTGCTATACCTTGGCAAAGCACTCAAGGCGACCGGCTTGCCGATCAACCCGGAACTGGCGGCCGGCGCGCTGGTACCGGTGGTGCTGTGGGGGGTCTGGCGCACCACGCAAAAAATTCACGCCAAATTGCACCATCAAGATTGATCAAAAAGCAGCCAAACGTTGCCCTAATTCCATTTCCAAATCATTTGTGTCTAGGCGCGAAGCCGCAGACAGTGCTGTAGCACGGCAAGGCGAAGTAACAACGACACGGATGATTTGGAATTGGAATAACTGCCTGAACAGCCACCCCGAAGCATAAAAAATGGCTGTCGGTGCGGACCCCGATCCGCAATCCATGTCTCCAAATTCATGGATACCGGGTCGTGTCCCGGCATGACAGCCTGTTTTTTCACATTGACAACAGCCTGCCCAGGGCCGCTGCGCTATATTCAGCGTCATGAACCCCACCGACCGCCTTATCACCACGCTGGACGCTGCCTTGCGCACCGTATTTGCCGCGCACACCGGCGCGCAGCCGTGTCCCACCTTACCGGGCGACGCCACCGAGCTGTCTGAGGCCGATCGCCGTGAGGCTGCGGCGCTGATGCGTGTTAACCATGTCGGTGAGGTGTGCGCGCAAGCACTTTACACAGCGCAGGCATTCGCAACTAATAACGAAGCTCTTCGCGCCCATTTCATAACCGCTGGCGCCGAAGAAACCAATCATCTGGCGTGGACCGAGCAACGCCTGAAAGAGCTGGGCGACCGCACCTCGCTGCTCAACCCGCTGTGGTACGCCGGTGCTTTTGGCATCGGGTTGCTGGCCGGGCGGCTGGGTGACCGGGTCAGTCTGGGTTTTGTGGTGGAAACCGAAAACCAGGTAGAAGCGCATCTGGACGAGCACCTGAACCGCCTGCCCGCTGCCGACCACGCATCCCGCGCGATCGTGGCGCAGATGAAAGACGACGAGGCGCGCCACGCCTTTAACGCCAAAGAGCTGGGCGCGCTGGATTTACCCAGGCCGGTCAAGGGCCTGATGGCGGCGGCGGCCAAAGTGATGACCACGGTAGCGCACCGGGTCTAACAGCCATGGCAGCAAAGCCACCCTGAAGCATGAAAGAGGGCTGTCACAAGCGGGCCCCGACCCGCAATCCATTGCAGTCCGGATTCACTCGATACCGGGTCGTGGCCCGGTATGACAACCTGTTCTTTCACGTTAGCCATTTGCCGGCAATCGATGCGGCCGCCGTGTCGGCTGCGTCACATCAACCACCAAAGCGCTTGCGCGTGAGCGCCAGCGCCAGCCAGAAACCGCCCAGCGCGTACCCTGCCAGCACCCCGAGCGGGCGCAGCCAATCGGCTGGCCACTGGTCCATGAACAGCGGGCGCACCAGATCAACCGCGTTGGTCAGTGGCAACCATTGAGAAACAGCGCGCACCACCGGTGGCAACTGCTCCAGCGGGAAAAAGATGCCGCTCAAAAACATCATCGGCGTCAAAAACAGCGTGAAATAGTAGGTAAAAAAGTCGTAGCCCTTGGCCAGCGCGTTAAAGATCAGTGCGACACAGCTGAAAGTGATGCCCACCCCCAGCAGCACCGGCCAGGCGACCAGCAGTTTGGGCGAATAACTGATGCCCAGCGCCAACATTACACCCAATATGGCGGTCACGGTAAACAGCGACTTGAAGGCGGCCCACAGCATTTCGGCCAGCACGATATCGTCCAGGTTGACCGGCGCGTTCATGATGCCGTCCCAGGTTTTTTGTACGTGCATCCGGCTAAAGGCCGAGTACAGCGCCTCAAAACTGGCGGCATTCATGGCGCTCATGCAGATGCTGCCGCTGGCCAGGAACAGGATGTAGGGAATTTCTTGCCCATTGACCGTAATCTTGCCCACCAGCGCGCCCATGCCGTAGCCAAACGCCACCAGCCACATCAGCGGCTCGGCAATATTGCCCACCAGGCTGGGAATGGCGAGCTTTTTCCAGACCAGCCAGTTGCGCAAAAACACCGGCCACCAGCGCCACGAGAGCTGCGGCGCGCGCCACACCGACAAGCTATTTTGACCTGTAGCGCTTGCTGCGCTTGCGTGAGTAGCTATATTTTTCATATTAATCAGTTGGCGTCAGAGCATATCGCTGCGCGAGTGGTCAGATTTAATCAGTTGGGGTCAGAGCACATCGCTGCGCGAGTGGTCAGATTTAATCAGTTGGGGTCAGAGCACATCGCTGCGCGAGTGGTCAGATTTAATCAGTTGGGGTCAGAGCACATCGCTGCGCGAGTGGTCTGACCCACAAGGTTACCCACAAAGCCAATTTTTTCATCCCTCTTCACGAATTTGTCGACCGGTGAGCTTGAGGAACAAATCCTCCAGATTGGCCGGGCGGTGCAGCGTGCGCAACTGTGGGTAAGCGGCCAGCGCCTGCAACAGCGGTTTGGCCTCGCTGGTATAAAAAAACACCGTCTCGCCGCTGACCTCAACCCGCGCCGCCAGCGCTTTTAGCGGTGAGTCCACCAGTGCCAAAGC
>JAQTSL010000182.1 GCA_028711355.1 Rhodoferax sp. | reverse complement strand
CTGGCCACCCGCGTCAGCGAGCGCGCCCGGTTGGCGCAGGCCTGCAACACGCTGACGTTTGCCGATGGTCAGGTGCTGGCCGACAACACTGACGGCGTTGGGCTGGTGGACGATATCGAACATAACGCCGGAGTCACGTTACGCGGCCAGCGCGTGCTGCTGATCGGTGCCGGTGGTGCCGCCGCCGGCGTGCTGGCGCCGCTGCTGGGCGCGCAACCGGCGCAGATTTGCGTGGCCAACCGCACGCTGGTGCGCGCCGCCGCCCTGGTGGAGCGCCACCAAGCGCTCGCTGCGCTTCAAAAAACAGAGCTATCAGCGCATACCCTGTCTGCGCTAGAGGGTAATTTTGATGTTGTCATTAACGCGACAGCCAGCAGTCTGGGTGGCCACGGCGTGCCGGTGGCGGCCAGCGTGCTCAAGCCCGGTGCGCTGGCCTACGACATGATGTACGGCACGCCCGCCAAAGCTTTCATGGACTGGGCCAGCGCGCACGGCGCGCAACCGCGTGACGGGTTAGGGATGCTGGTGGGCCAGGCGGCGCAGTCATTTGCCATCTGGCGCGGCGTGTTGCCCCCGGCCAAGCAGGTGTTGTCCGAACTGCGCGCCAAGCTGGGTTGACCCATGTTCCACACCAGCCACAACACACCGTCTGTCGGCACGGACTGGAACCGGGGGGCAAGGACGGCGGACTCGGCCGGTGGAGGTTCCCGGTGAAAGCGGCCTGGCGCTGGTTGCTGCTGGTGCTGGTTGCGGGCGTGCTGCTGCAACTGTATTTTGTGGCGCGCATTGCCGCCATGCGGGTGATCGATCCGCAGTCGAGCGCGTTCGAGCGTTCCGAGGCATGGCGGCTGGCTTCCGAGAAAGGCAGCCTGGCCTGGCGCCAGCAGTGGACGCCGTACGCCAAGATTTCGGACCAGCTCAAGCGCGCCGTGATCGCCAGCGAAGACGACGGTTTTGTCAACCACGACGGCGTGGACTGGGACGCGCTGGAAAAAGCCTGGCAAAAAAACACGCAAGCCGAACAACGCCTGGCCAAGGCGCAGGCGCGCCAAGCCACCCGCAACGTGCCCAACCCAGCCGCCGCAGCGGCCAAACCGGTCAAAACCCCAAAGGTGGTCGGCGGCTCCACCATCACCCAGCAACTGGCGAAAAACCTGTTTTTGTCGGGTGAGCGCACGCTGTTGCGCAAGGGCCAGGAATTTGTGTTGACGCTGCTGCTGGAGGCGCTGCTGGACAAGCGGCGCATTCTGGAGATTTACTTGAACAGCGTCGAATGGGGCGAAGGCGTGTTTGGCGCTGAAGCCGCCGCGCAGCACTACTATCGCAAGCCCGCCGCGCAACTGACAGGCTATGAAGCGGCGCGCCTGGCGGTGATGCTGCCGCGCCCCAAATACTTTGAAAAGCTGCCCAATTCGAGCTATGTGGCCGGGCGGGCGGCGGTGATCGCAGGCCGTCTGGGCAACGCGGTGTTGCCATGAAGAAATTGTTACTAAGCTGGGCCGCTGTGGCTGTGGGCTATTTCCTGCTGGGGCTGATCCGCGTGCTGACCGGGTCGCAGGCGCGCTGGTGGGGCTGTCCGCCCAAGGCCGAACAACGCATCTATTTTGCCAACCACCAAAGCCATGCTGACCTGGTGATGATCTGGGCTGCGCTGCCGCGCGAGCTGCGCCACAGCGTGCGCGCGGTAGCAGCGCGTGACTACTGGACCAAAACGCCGTTCAAGCATTGGCTCACCAGCGCGGTGTTCAATGTGATCTACGTGTCACGCGAGCGCTCGGCCGACGAAGACCCGCTGGAGCCGCTGATCGAGGCCATGCACGCGGGCGACTCATTGATCTTGTTCCCCGAGGGCACGCGCGGCTTTGCCGACGAGCCGCAGCCGTTCAAGGCCGGGCTGTACAACCTGGCGCAAAAGTTCCCGCAGGTCGAACTGGTACCGGCCTGGATCGCCAACGTGCAGCGCGTCATGCCCAAAGGCGAGGTAGTGCCGGTGCCGGTGCTGTGTTCGGTCACGTTTGGTGCGCCGATGCACGTGCTGGCGGGCGAGGCGCGGCCCGATTTTTTGCAACGTGCGCGCGCCGCCGTGATCGCGCTGCGCAACGTCTGATGCGGGGGCTACGATGTACCAGTCGCTGAAAAACCTGGCCCCGTCGCAACAGATTGGCGCGCTCTTTGTGATCGTCTTTGGCCTGCTGCTGATGGCCGGTGTGGCGCTGTTTTTGCGCTCGATGCGCGAACATGAAGACCCACAACTGGCGCAGCGCCACAGCGACGAGATCGACAACCTGACGAAATTGCTCAAAACCAGTTGGCTGCTGATTTTTGTTTTTTGGCTGGCGTGGCTGGCCGGTGACATCGCACGCCTGGTGCTGTTTGGTCTGGGTTCGTTTTTTGCACTGCGCGAATTTTTGACGCTCTCGCCTACGCGCCAGGGCGACCATCGCAGCCTGGTGCTGGCTTTTTTTGTGATCTTGCCAGTGCAGTACTGGCTGGTGGGCACGCAACAATTCAACCTGTTTACCGTGTTCATTCCGGTGTTTGTGTTTGTCGCGATTCCGGTGGTGAGCGCGCTGGCCAACGACCCCACGCACTTTCTGGAACGCAACGCCAAGTTGCAGTGGGGCATCATGGTCTGCATTTACGGCATGAGCCATGTGCCCGCGCTGCTGCTGCTGAAGTTTGCCAACTACGACCAGAAAAACGCGTTTCTGGTGTTTTTCCTGGTGCTGGTGGTGCAAAGCTGCATGGTGACCCAGCATCTGGTGGCGCGCCGCCTGATGCAGTTGGGCAAGGCGCCCGCGGCTGGCAAGATCAGCCAGAGCTTCAGTTGGCGCGCCTGGTGGGCCGGCATGGCCACCGGTAGCCTGCTGGGCGCGCTGCTGGCGGGCATCACGCCGTTTGTGCCGGGGCAGGCGTTTGCGCTGTCGTTTATTGCCTGCGCTGCCGGGTCGCTCGGCCACCTGGTGATGAAAGCGCTCAAGCGCGACCGCGGTATCCCGATCTGGCGCGGCCAGGGTAGAGCCGTCACCGGCGCCGGTGGCATGCTCGACCGGATCGACGCGTTGTGCTTTGCGGCGCCCGTATTTTTTCATTCGGTGCGCTGGTATTTTGGCCTGTAGCATCCGGTCAACCATGCGAATCCTTGGCATCGACCCCGGCCTGCGCACCACCGGCTTTGGCGTGATTGATGCCGACGGCCCCACGCTGCGCTACGTCGCTAGCGGCACCATCAGCACCACCAAGATCGACAAAGACCAGTTGCCGGCTCGGCTGAAAGTGCTGTTTGACGGCATTCGGGAGGTCACGCAGCGCTACCAACCCGATTGCGCCTCGGTTGAGATCGTCTTTGTCAACGTCAACCCGCAATCGACGCTACTGCTGGGCCAAGCGCGCGGTGCCGCCATTTCAGCGCTGGTATCTTGCGATTTGGTGGTGGCCGAATACACCGCGCTACAGATGAAGCAGGCGGTGGTCGGCTATGGCCGCGCCGACAAAGCGCAAGTCCAGGATATGGTGCGCCGCCTGCTTGACTTGCCGGGCCTGCCCGGCACCGACGCCGCCGACGCGCTGGGCTTGGCCATCACGCACGCGCACGCACACACCTCGATCAGCCGTCTGGCCAGTGCCAAAGGGCTGGGTGGCGCACTTAACCAGACACAAAAGGCGGCTTACAAGGCTGGGCGCAGTCGCTAATGCACGCGTACACCTTATGGCACTGTTGCGGGATATCTTTTGCGCCGGCGGTAGCAGATGATCTGTTTTTCATGCTTCGGGGTGGCTTTGCGGCGATGGCGGTTAGAGGGGTCAAAATACGGCCTTGCGCAACGTCAACCCTGCTACGACAGGCCGACGTCAAAAGTCTGGAACTCTGTGGCATCCAATCGATCCAAACCCGGCATGACTTCATCAAATCTCTTTTTCAGGCTGCTAAATGCTTCTGTATTGGTAGCTGCTAGTGCATTGCCTATATGGTCTAGCGCCCAATACAATGCTCAAGCCGTGGTCACCACCGAGCAGGTCCGGACCGAACTGATGGCGTATGCGCCAGACGGCGTGCAGGCGGGCAAGCCAGTCTGGGTCGGCTTGCAAATCAAGCACCAGCCCGAATGGCACACCTACTGGAAGAATTCTGGCGACTCGGGCCAGGCCACCACACTGAGCTGGACACTGCCTGCGGGCGTGACCGCTGGCGACATCGCCTGGCCGCTACCAAGCAAGATTCCAGTCGGCAACCTGGCCAACTACGGTTACGGCGACACCGTGCTGCTGCCGGTGCCGCTCACCGTCACGCCGCAGTTCAGGCCGCTGGGCACCGAGCTGGAAGTTAAATTGCTGGCCAACTGGCTGGTCTGCAAGCAGGAATGTGTGCCCCAAGAAGGCCAGTTCACGCTGCGCCTGCCGCTGCAAGGCTCTACCGCGCTCAACGCCGGTGCCTTTGACGCAACCTTCAAAGCGCAACCCACGCTGCTTTCGGGCAGCAGTGCGATCCAGATTGACGCCAAGGCGCTCAAGGTCACGGTCACCGGCCTGCCAGCGGCATTGCGTGGCAAGACACTGGAATTTTTCCCCGAAACGCCCGAAGTGATTGAGACCGCTGCCGCCTGGACGCAGTCGTGGCAAGGTGAACGCTGGAGCGCCAGCGTGCCGATTGCGCGCCACCGTAGCGCCAGCCCGTCGGCGCTGCCGATGGTGCTGGTGGGCGACGTCGCTGGCCAGCGCCAAGGTTTTGCAACCACCGCACCGGTCGGCGGCGCCTGGCCGGTGCACGACGCCGCCGCTGCAGCAGCGGCCAACCCCACGGCCTCACTGAACCTGACGCCCCCGCCCGCCGTATTGGCTAGCACAACACTGTCGCTGGCACTGCTGGGCGCGCTGCTGGGCGGCATGATCCTGAATCTGATGCCGTGCGTGTTTCCGGTACTGGCGATCAAAGTGGTCAGCTTTGCCGGGCACGGCAACGACAAGCGCGCGCAGCGTGTCAATGGCCTGGCCTACAGCGCCGGTGTGGTGCTGTCGTTTGCCGCACTAGGGGCGCTGCTGCTGTTGCTGCGCGGCGCGGGCGAGCAGCTTGGCTGGGGCTTTCAGTTGCAGTCGCCCGCCGTGGTGGCGCTGCTGGCGGCACTGTTTACCGTGATCGGTCTGAACCTGGCTGGGGTGTTTGAATTTGGCCAGTTTGTTGGCGCTGACATGGCGTCGCTACAGGCGCGCAATCCGCTGCTGAATGCGTTTTTGTCGGGCGTGCTGGCGGTGCTGATCGCCTCGCCCTGCACCGCGCCGTTCATGGGCGCGTCGCTCGGCTTTGCGCTGGGTCTGCCGGGCGCGCAGGCGCTGCTGATCTTTACCGCGCTGGGTGTCGGCATGGCGCTGCCGTTTTTGGCCCTGAGCTGGTGGCCGGCGCTGGCCGCGCGGCTGCCGCGCCCGGGCGTCTGGATGCTGACGTTTCGCCACGCAATGGCGTTCCCGATGTTTGCCACCGTGGTCTGGCTGGTCTGGGTGTTGGGCCAGCAAAGCGGCATCAACGGCGCAGCAGCGTTGCTGGCGCTGCTGGTGGCGCTGGCGCTGGTGCTCTGGTCGCTGACCCTGCAAGGCCGCGGCAAGCGCCTGATTGCAATTATTTCAATAGCTATTACCGCAATGCTGACGGGCACTATCGGCTCATTAATCGTGCAACCTGTGGCCAGTGTCAGCAGCCCTACAGAGGCGCGCTGGCAGCCGTGGTCAACCGAAAAGGTGACGCAACTGGTTGACGCGGGCACGCCGGTGTTTGTCGATTTCACCGCCGCCTGGTGCGTTACCTGTCAGTACAACAAGCAGACCACCTTGGCCGACACTGCGGTGCTGGGCGACTTTGACGCCAAAAAAGTAACGTTGCTGCGCGCCGACTGGACCCGCCGCGACCCCGCCATTACCGCCGCGCTGGCGCAGTTGGGGCGCAACGGCGTGCCGGTCTATGTGCTGCACGCACCGGGCCGCGCACCGGTGGTGTTTTCTGAAATCCTCTCAACCAGCGCGCTGCGTGCGGCTATTGCGGCTATCTGAGACTTTGCGGGACAGACCAACACTACACGCAGTGAGGGTTGCTCTGTCCCCAACTGATTAAAACTGCGGGACAGACCAACACTACACGCAGTGAGGGTTGCTCTGTCCCCAACTGATTAAAACTGCGGGACAGACCAACACTACACGCAGTGAGGGTTGCTCTGTCCCCAACTGATTAAAACTGCGGGACAGACCAAAGGTGACACGCAGTGAGGGTTGCTCTGTCCCCAACTGATCACGAGTTGATACCCAATATCCCCCGTTCGGGGGATGCCCTGCGTAGCAGGTGGAAGCTAGCATCGGCCGGGTAGAAATTTGAGGGTACTTTCCGTGAAATTGGTCCGCATCTGCAAAATCATATTTCCGAGTTTTCACTAAAACTGTTTGACGCTGGCGCGTTGGCTGGCTTTGCCGGGTGTTTTGCTGCTGATGGGCAGCCCGGCGCTGGCGGCCAAAACCTGCACCGTCAACAGCGACGGCACGGTAACCGATCCCACCACCGGGCTAACCTGGAAGCGCTGCGCAGTGGGGCAGACCTGGAGCCGCACCACTTGCACTGGAACCGGAGCGACTTACAACTGGACAACCGCCAAGGCGTTGACATCGACGTTTGCCGGCCAAAGCGATTGGCGCTTGCCCAATATTCGGGAGTTGCAGATCAACAAGGCCTCCATGCGCATTCTGGCCTTTGAGACGGTGCGCTTCATCAGCGTCTTTTACGATCAGGCAAGCATCTCCAACAGAACCATGTGCCAGATTTTTTCATCAATTTTTCCCATTTTTTTTCCCAACCTGATCTTGTCCACGCACCGCACCTGATCCAACAAAATGCGTGCGTTCTTCGCTTGAAAAATCACTTCGGGACGACACCCCATAGGTCGCCCAGCACTGGTAATGGGGGCGATGATGACGCGGGGCAATGCAGCATTCATATCGTCTGGTGACACCACCAGCGCCGGGCGTGTCTTTTGAATCTCGCTGCCGATCGTAGAGTCAAGGTTGACCCAATACACATCACCACGCGACACCACAACCCGGCTTACCATACCCACTCGCTGTCATCGGCAACGGGTGCGTCAACCCAATCTTGCGCCTCTGTTTTTTCTTGGGCCAAAATCGCTTCTGATGGTGCTGACGTGTCAACGAACCAACCGTCGCGCAGTTTGCGGCGAACTGGCTTGATCACAATCTGGCCATCTTGCAACTGCATATCCACCTGATCTTCGATCTGGCAAGACGCCAGAAAGGCGGCCGGGATTAACACCCCTCTGGAATTCCCAATTTGGCGCATGGAAGTAAGCATCGATGACCCTTGAAAATAATAACAATATTATAACTATCAGGAATTAAAAGGCTTGATATTGGGCGCTGCGGCAAGGCCGGGTGATCGCATCTAAGCCACTCAAGTTCGACACTTCCCGCACGCAAGTACATGATTCCATTAGAAACGGACTTCAAAGCGCAGACTACAAAACGGGTTTAGCCAAGTCTGAGGGTGTCGGTGGTGTCAACTCCAGGGCAGCAAACA
>JAQTSL010000181.1 GCA_028711355.1 Rhodoferax sp. | reverse complement strand
GCGCTCTTCCGAGCTGGCCTGGCGTTTTTTGCTGGTCAGCCTGGTCGCGGGCGGCGTTATTACCTATTTCTTTTTGAGCCGCGAGCAACTCGCCAGCGCTCGCCTGAGTCTGGCCCAGACCCAGGCCCTGGCCGAAGCCGCGCAGCGCCAGGCGGCGGAGTCGCAGCTCAAGCTGCTGCAGTCGCAGTTGGAGCCGCATATGTTGTTCAATACGCTGGCCAACTTGCGGGCGCTCATCAGCCACAACCCTTATCAGGCGCAGCACATGCTGGACCACCTGGTGGCGTACCTGCGCGCCACCTTGAATTCATCGCGCGCCACCCTGCACCCGCTGCAAACCGAGTTTGACCGCCTGCGCGACTACCTGGAACTGATGGCGGTGCGCATGGGCCCGCGTCTGTCTTACACCCTGACGCTGCCGCCTGAACTTGCCACGCACCCGGTGCCCACCTTGCTGCTGCAACCGCTGGTAGAAAACGCCATCCAACACGGTTTGGAGCCCAAGGTAGCCGGTGGCTCGGTCAACGTAAGCGCCAGCCTGGCTGGTGACCAAATGACGCTGCAAGTGAACGACAGCGGCGTCGGCCTGGCGCCGGGCCAGACCCGCTCCGATGGCTTTGGCCTGACCCAGGTGCGTGAACGCTTGGCCACCACCTACGGCGCCCAATTCACTCTGGATTTGCTAGCTGCTGACGCAGGTGGTACAAGCGTCAAGGTCACTTTTCCCTATCAACAAAATAGCCCAACATGACAGCCAGCCCGACTGCCCTGATCGCCGAAGATGAGCCCTTGCTGGCCGCTGCGCTGCGCGCTGAGCTGGCCCAGGTCTGGCCGGAACTGAGTGTGGTCGCCAGCGTCGGCGACGGTGCATCTGCCGTGGCCCAAGCTCTGGCACTGCAACCCGACGTGCTGTTTCTGGACATTCGCATGCCCGGCCTGAGTGGCCTGGAGGCTGCCGCCGAGCTGATGGATGCCTGGCCAGCCGGTCCCACCAGCCCACCGCTGCCGGCGCTGGTGTTTGTCACCGCTTACGACCACTATGCGGTGCAGGCGTTTGAGGCCCAGGCGCTGGACTATCTGCTCAAACCGGTGCAGCCGGAACGTCTGCAAAAAACAGTGACAAAAGTGCGTCTTGCGCTTGCTGCACGAGCGTCGGCAGCTATTAGCACAATAGCAAATGAGGGCACTCAGAACAGCGCACTAGAGGCCACCCTGGCGCAACTGCGCCAGTTGCTGGCAGCCACCAGCGCCTTGTCCGGTGCCGCGACTGCTGTAGTCGGCACAGGCGCAGCAACGCCCTCCCCGCTCAAACACATTCAAGCCAGCGTGGGCAGCACCATTCATCTGGTACCGGTGACGGCGGTGGTCTATCTGGAAGCCGCTGACAAGTATGTGCGGGTGCTCACGGCCGAGCGTGAACTGCTGATTCGCACCCCTTTGAAAGAGCTACTGCCCCAGTTGGATGCCCGCTTCTGGCAAATCCACCGCGGCACGGTGGTCAACGCCGATTGCATTGAGTCGGTCACCCGTGACGACACCGGCAAACTGTGGCTGCAATTGCGCGGCCGCTCCGAGCGGCTGGTGGTGAGCCGCTTGTATGCCTATTTGTTCAAGGCGATGTAGCCAAAAACAGATCAACCTGGATGCAGACGCAGCAGCAAGGTTAACGGGTGAACCGGCGAGGCCTGAAAACCATAATGTTCATAAAACTGTTTGGCCCGGTCATGCAGGGTATGCACCAACAAGGCGTGGATGCCCGCATGTTGTGACACTAGCGCACAACGCTTGACGGCTTCTTGCAACAGCGAGGCAGCCAGCTTGATGCCTTGGGCGCGCTGATCAACGGCCAACCTGGCTAGCACCATCACCGGCACCGGGTCCGGCATATTTCGGCGCACCGCCGGTGTTGCCAACTGATGCGACAGGGTGGCTCAATATTCAATCGGCGCCGACAGCCGGTGTCATGAATCATCATTCAACACTCAATGGACAACTCCACGGTGGTTGGAGCGGCGCGGTGACTGGGCCATGTGCATGCCCCAAAGCCCGATCACATGGCCCAGCCACCACGCCTGGTGCGTGAGGTTACGACGCGAGCAAAAAGACAGAATTCAGGTTCAGTGTGGGTAACTGGTCAGCAGCGCAATGTAGAGATGTACATTGCGCTGCAGTGCCGACCGTCAATTTGAAAAGATGATTTTCACGGCTGAATGACCGCTCCCGAGATTCGGGTGTCAAAAACGAAAGTCTGCTTCCGGCGAAAAACCAGGTCTTGCCAAGGCCAGTAACTCCCCATTCTTGACACCACTCCAGCCCATTTCTACAACGGTTTTGACATCGTGACCGGGCAGATGCTGGCGCATCCGCTTGGGCACCGACTCATCAAGCAGCAGGCGCATCAGCAAACAGCCGGGATTTAGCAGTCTCTAACACGGCAATGACAGATTCACGCGTGACGGACGGAAAATCCGCAAGGAACTCGTCCACCGTTGCGCTGCCCTCCAGGTAGTCAAACAGGTTTTGCGCAGGAACACGGGTTGGTGTAAAACACAAAGCACCGCTCATGATCTCTGGGTTTCGCGCGATAAGGTTGGCTTGCATTTTGGTCTCCAATGAGCTTGTGGCGGGATTGACATCGACCTGTTTCATTTTAGGATGCAGATTCGAGCGTGGCATGAACAGCCCGGCGAAGTGGCCAGCGAGCTCAAAGCACGCCACCGACTGTGTCTGTCTGGCACGCCCATGGAAAACAACCTAGGTGAAATCTGGCGCCTGTTCCACTTCTTGATGCCAGGTTTTCTGGGCAGCCAAAAGCGCTTTGCCGAGCTGTTTCGCGAACCCATCGAAAAGCAGAGCGACCCCGAGGCCGTTGAAAACCAGGCTACCAACCGCGATGCGGGCGCATCGGCCAGACCAAAAGCGTCTGGGGGGTCAAACTGGTGGGCCAAGGCACCATCGAGGAACGTATCCTGGCCCTGCAAGAGCGCAAAGCCGCGCTGACGGAGAGCATGTACAGCAACTCCGTCGGGCGCAAACAGCCGCTGTTGAGTGAAAGCGATTTGCCGGAGTTGCTCAAGGAGCTCTTCAAATGAGAGCAGCTTACGCTTGATGGACGGGCGCTGGAGGGGGAAAAGACTTTAAGGATTTGAGGGACTGCCAAACCCATCCAGTCAAGCTGTAACCATCGCAAATGCGTCCACCGGCATAGAGTGATTAACGGCAACTGACTTGCGCAACGTTTTGATCCGCTCAACAAAGTACTGCCAAATAGTATCACCTGGTGCTAGACTTAGCCATCTCAAGTAGACCCACTTCCAGAGTTTTCAAGACAGCCGGATTCGCCAAAACTTCAAAAAAGACGCGAATTTCTGATGAAGAACTATGCCAAGCTATCCAGCAATCGTGGGCCGGACAGGTTGATGACTTGGGCGGTGGCAAGTTCTGGCTCTACGAATATCTATTCGCCAAGAAAGACCGCACCAATATAGACGCGGATGAGTTGCTCGCTTTTCGACTGCTGGCCAAAAGCTATGCAGGTTTAACTGACAACCAAGCAAGCCAATTGTTAGCTGACGGGGATTTTGTGGAGATATGCCATGACGACGAAAACAAAATTTAAAAGTGATGCCTTTGCGGCGATTCATGCCTCTGCGACGGCGTTGAAAAAAATAGGCGCCATTGACATCACCACCATGCGCCAGTTTGATGCCTCGTGTCTGGCAACACCAGTACCCCTGGAGCCCATGCAAATCAAAAAAATCAGAGAGTGCGCCCGTGTGAGCCAGCCGATTTTTGCAAGGTATCTCAATACCAGCACCTCGACAGTTCAAAAGTGGGAAGCCGGCAGCAAACAGCCCAGCGGCATGGCGCTCAAGCTGTTGGTCGTCGTACAAAAGCATGGGCTGGAAGTGCTGGCCTGCTGATTCACTCGAATTCGCTCTCAAAATGAGAGTAGCTTGCGATTGCTGGACGGGCGCTGGACGGGTAAAAGGTTTATGAGTTGTATGACCGCCAAACTCACCCAGTCAAGCCGTAGCCAGCGCCAATGAGGCCACTGGCACTGAGCGGTTGACTAAAGCTGACTTGCTCAGGGTTTTGATGCGTTCAATCTCGTGCAGTGAATGACTTTTGATGACAAGTGCTGCCGGTCACGCCTATAGCATTGAGGTTGAGTTTCAGCATCGTGCTCGGTTTTCTAACACTTTGTCAGTCTGTTCCAGGGACCGCGTACCGATGTAGCATTACTATTCAGGCGGTTTAAAAACTGTAGTGACGTTTAGAAATGCCTGGAATCTGTTTTGGGAGTTGAGGATTGATGAATATTTTCATGGATTGTCTAGCCGTTCGCTTTCCCTTGGCGGCAAGGGCGTTGGTTGCGGTGGCTTTGCTTTTGGTTGGTACACAGGCCAACGCAAGTCTTGGTGGAGGTGGTGTAACCGATACGACTCCGCCGGTCGTTACGGCATCGATCACGGGTGGGACATCTAATTTTCCCCAGTCCGTTGTGCTCAGCGCCAACGAACCCGCCACCATTTACTACACAGTGGACGGCTCAACGCCCAGTACATCTTCAGCCGTTTTTGCAGTCTCGGTAGAAGTTCTCACAACTTCCACCCTGAAATATTTTGCTATTGACGCAGCACGCAATGTCAGCGCTGTGCAGTCGCAGACCTACACCATTAGTTATCTTCCGCCGTCTGCCCCGGGAGGGCTCGCGGTTCGTCTGATCGCACCAGACCGAATTGGTCTGACTTGGCGCAATGTGGCAGATAACACCGGCGTGACCGACTACAAGGTATTCCGTGATCGCACGCTTGTCAAAGCAGCGCCTGTGATGTCCTTCATGGACAGTGGGTTGGCTGCCTCGACTGCATATATCTACACCGTGGTGGCTTGCAATGGATCGGGTGCCTGCTCTGCGTCTTCGCCCCCTTTGGTTGTTACCACGCTGGCGGCATCTGAGCCCCTGGTGGTTTCACCCCAAGTCTCGGCGGGAGACGAGCATACTGTTGCGATCAAGCCTGACGGTAGCCTATGGACGTGGGGCAACAATTGGTCGGGACAACTGGGCGATGGTTCCCCAGATCAGGAATACAGCAAGCCAACTCCGCAACAGGTCGGCACTGGCTATCTCGCGGTCGCGGCCGGCTCGCGTCACAACATCGCCCTCAAGATTGACGGTAGTCTGTGGGCATGGGGATCAAATACTGAGGGGGAGCTCGGCATTGGCACGAGCGATTTCCTCGTTCATGCCAGCCCGGTACAAATTGGAAGTGATTTCGTTTCGGTGGCAACGAGCTTTTTATCCAACGTCGCCATCAAGAGCGACGGCAGCTTATGGGCATGGGGATGGAGTCCCAACAAAACCAGTAGCTTGGTACAGATTGGAAAAGGCTTCGCGTCAGCAGCCACCGGCATCCATCACACGGTGGCCCTGAAAGCAGATGGGCGTTTGTGGACTTGGGGTGACAACAGCTACGGCCAGCTCGGCGATGGCGGCAGTGAAAACAATCGCGCCATTCCGACGCAAATCGGTACCGGATATGCCTTGGTTGGCGCTGGCGGCAGCCACTCGGTGGCGCTCAAGCCCGATGGCAGTCTGTGGGCTTGGGGGGGCAACAGCCGCGGACAGGTGGGGGATGGCTCCAACATTCAGCGGAGCCTCCCAACGCGCATTGACAGCGGGTTTAGGGCGATTGCGGCAGGTCGCGATCAAAGTGCCGCACTCAAGACAGATGGCAGCTTGTGGGCTTGGGGTAGAAATACAGCCGATGGGTTTGGAGGCCAGGGGCAATTGGGTGATGGAACGGCAACAGATCGCTGGAGTCCGGTTCCAATTGCCACCGGAATTGACTCATTTACAGCAAACATCAACCATACTGCGGCCATCGATGCGCAAGGCAGTCTGTGGGCATGGGGCGGTAATTTCAAGGGTCAAATTGGTGATGGCAGCACCACAGACCGGTTGAGCCCGGTCATGATCAGCACCGGCTTTGCGCCGCTGGTGCCCGATACAAACAGGCTCGCCCTATTTGCAGGCTGGAACCTGATCGGCAATGGTCGAAGTGCACCTTTGAGTGCCGTACCAGCCCTGGCTGATCCCTCCAAAGTGGTGTCCGCCTGGAAGTGGACACCGGCCAGCAAAAAGTGGGCTTTTTACACACCTACGATGAGTGCCACGGATCTTGCAGCCTATGCTGCAGCAAGAGGCTACGATGTGCTGGAGACTGTGCAGGCAGGCGAAGGTTTTTGGGTCAACGCCACGACGGTCTTTAGCATTGCCCATTCGCAGGGTGTGGCTATCAGTTCGGATGCTTTTGCGGATAAACCGGGCCAGCCCAATGGTCTGCCTGTCGGCTGGAGCCTGATTGCCATTGGCGACCATCTGACACCGCGGGAATTCGCCTTCAGGATCAGTCCGGCACAAGCAGTTGTCAACGCTGTTCCGCCCAGTCTGACCAGTCTGTGGGCGTGGGACAACGTGACATCCCAATGGCTTTTTTATTCCCCCAACCTTGACAACAGTGGCGAGTTGGCAAGTTACATAGCCAGAAAAAACTACCTAGATTGCGCAAACCGAGCCTTCGATCCGGGAATTGGATTTTGGGTGAATAAGCCGTAAACTGCTCGATTGCGTCGCCAAATAGCTACTATTTCAGTAGCTAACTACGCTTATTCATAAGGCGCTAGAAGCCTATTTTCTACACTAAATATCAGCGGCATCACACCGCAAATCCAAAACCTGGTCAATCAGATGAGCTGGCGACGGGTTACGGTTTGGCTTGCGGCGGCCGCATTGGCTTGGCGTTTGTTGCGCCCATCGTTCTGCCATGATGGCATCCGACAGCCTTGGGGACGTAAGCGGGTACAAATGTCAAATTCGTTGCTTGATACCGGCCTGCTTGAGTATTTCATTGGCCAAGTGGCGTGACATGATGGTCACTGCAACTGGAAATGTGTGGCCATTGATTTGGCTATGCCACAACTCGTGGCTACATTTGCCGTGGCGAACGAAAGTACAACCGTGAGCCAACAAGATGCCCCGTAACACCGGGTAAAAGCCGCTGCCCAGGCACTACATCGCGATGCGCGAAGCTGCATCCTCAAGATGGCGAAACTGAATGCGGCTGGTGCCATCAAAAGCAATCCCATTGGCCAAAGCAATCTCAGGTGCAATTTCCCAAAAGCGGGCTGTAAGTGCCTCGTAGCTGGTCGCTTCCGTCATCGTGTGAAGCGCATCGCAGGATGCCACCCACATGCCGAATTGGGCATCAAAGATAACGTTCGCAATGAACGGTGTGGACCGCTTGAAGTTGGGGGCAATGACGTTGCTCATGATTCAAGTTTACACAATCTGTGATTTGGTGCGCATCATTCATCACGCCATCTCCACGTATTCCCGCCTCCGCCTGTGCCTCTCAGGCACGCCCATGGAAAACAACCTGGGTGAAATCTGGCGCCTGTTCCACTTCCTGATGCCCGGCTTTCTGGGCAGCCAAAAGCGCTTTACCGAGCTGTTTCGCAAACCCATCGAAAAGCAGAGCGACCCCGAGGCCGTTGAAAACCAGGCCACC
>JAQTSL010000180.1 GCA_028711355.1 Rhodoferax sp. | reverse complement strand
CCCTGGCTTGGCGCGTGTTCGATTTCGGTGGTCGTGAAGCCAACCGGGGCTCGGCCAACAGTCTGCTGGTGGCGGCCATCGCCGCCCATGATGCTGTCCTGCAAAAGACGCTGGCGGCGGTCATTCGTGCGTATTTCGATGTGCAGACGGCAAAGGCCGCGCGAAAGGCCAAAGAGCAAAATGCAGCGAATGCCCGTAGCACGCTGGAGATCGCTCAGCGACGCGAAACAAAAGGTGCTGTGTCGCGCGGCGACACACTGCAAGCCACCACCGCTTTGGCAAAAGCCACCCTCGAAAAGAATCGTGCTGTGGGCGATTACCATAAGGCGTTGTCAGTCCTGGTGTATGCGCTGGGGGTGCCGGTGCAGACGCAGGTTCTTCTGGCCGATGATCTGAAGGATGAAGGAGCGGCCAACGCCTGGAGCCTGCAAGCCTGGCTCGAGATGGTCGGCAAAACCCATCCGGCCATCTTGGCAGCGCGCGCCCAATGGGAAGCAGCCAAGCAAAAGATTACAGCAACGCGTTCGGATGGGTTGCCGAGCGTGGATCTTGCGGTCAATTATTACAAGAATGGCTACCCGGGCCAAGGTATATCACCCACCCAGTCGCAGGTTGCCAGCATCGGGCTTTCTCTCACCCTTCCCCTTTTTGACGGCTTCTCGCGCACCTACAAGATACGGGGTGCCGAGGCGCAGACAGAACAACGCGAAACGGCTTTGCAGGACACTGAACACAACACCCTGATGGAGGTCGTCAAGACGCATGCTGACGCTGTGGCCTCTGTGGAAAATCTTGATGCCTCGGAAAAACTGCTCGATGCCGCACAGGAATCACTGAGCGTCTCGCAGCGACGATACGAAAAAGGCGCGGCAGACATCTTGGAAATCCTCAACACGCAAACGGCCTTGTCGGATGCGCAGCAAGAACGCATTCGTAGCCTGTCCGAGTGGCGCTCAGCCCGGCTACGGCTGTTGGCCAGCGCCGGAATGTTGGGACGTGCGGCAGTTAGGCAGAATCAGTTGACGCAGTGACCATTTGCTTGAAGCACCTGTGACGCATAGCGATGAAACCCAGATCCAGGTACTCAAGGAGTTGGGCAAAAGCGCGCAGTCCAAAAGCTATATGTGGGGGCAGATTGTTGCCGCCGACCCAAAATTGAGCCACCTGCCAAGATTCCATTGGGCCAGGCAAAGGTATCGATGTCGTTTCCCCATATGGGTTTGCGTAACATTCGGGTGGATCAGTTCAACATCGGCACTTGGCTCAATTTTGGATCCGCCGGAACACAAGTGATGACGCCTTACTCACATTGTTCTACTTGGCGCTGGCAAACATCAGTAAAAAATGGACAATGCCGCTCCAAAACTGGAAAGCTGCGTTGACCCGGTTTACCATCCAGTTCGAGGAAAGGATGCCCAAGCCTTAATCCTCACGCCCCGTTTACACAAAATTCGGGACACCCTCGGCCATGGGCATCGAGGTCGCCAACACCAGCATCCGAACCGGTGCAACGGTGGATGGGATCGGGGCCGACGTGAAACGCTTCAGCAATCAAACCTTGCCCGAACTGGAACGCCTGCTGGGTGAGTTGAGCAGCTTGAGCAGTTCGCTGCGCGTATTGACCGAGCAAACCCGGCGCGACCCGAAAGGGCTGATTTTTGGCCACACCCCGATGCCCGATGGGCCAGGGTACTGGCCGTCTTGTTCGGTGTTTTGAGTCTGTGTGCTTGCAGTGTGTTGAGCAAAGCCGCCACACCGCCACCCGCGTTTTATGCGCTTGAAGCGCCACCAACCTTGGTCTCCCAGCCGCAGCCAGGCGCAGCGCCAGGCTCACAATTGACACTCATCATCAGCTCGCCCTACGCCGCCTCGGGTTTTGACAGCCAGCGCATTGTGTATGTGCGTGAAGACCACCAGCTCGAATACTTTGCCCACAGTGAGTGGGTCGATCCACCGGCACGCATGTTGGGGCCGCTGCTGGTGTCGGCGGCCCAACACACCGGGGCTTTTGCTGCCGTGGTGCTGGCCTCGGGCACAGTGGCGGGCGACCTGCGGCTCAACACTGACATCCTGCGACTACAGCACAGCTTTCAAACCAACCCAAGCCGTGTGCAATTGAGTCTGCGCGTTTATCTGAGCGATGAAAAAACCCGCAAAGTGTTGACATGGAAAGAATTCAGCGCTGAAGCTGTGGCGGTCAGCGACACCCCGCAAGGGGGCGTGGTTGCGGCCAACCGTGTGATGCAGCAGGTGCTGGCGCAAGTGGGCCAGTTTCTGGTTAACCGGCCGAAGTGACCACACGAAGATGCTTGCGCACAAGTCACTTGCTTTGCATCACCCAAACACCGTCCCAGGCCTGGCCGGGAGGGTTGTCGGCCAGGTGCTGGCAACGCTCCACGTAGAGCTTGGCCGCTTTGTCGGCAGGGTTCAGCGCCAGCACTTGAGCAAACTGCTTGATCGCGTCCTGCCACCTGCCTTGCCGGTACTTGGCCAGCCCGTCGCGAAAATAACCCAGCGCGTCAATCAGGTTGGGATAAGTTGCGTCGGTGTGGTAGTCGAGCACCTCAAAAATGGCCACCGGCTGCGTTTTGCCCTTGACCACCACCAGGTCGAGTTCGCGGGTGCGGTAAGTGCCGCGCAACTGGGCCATGGTGAACTGGCTGACCAGAATATGCGAGCCGTATTGCTTGCAGGCCGACTCCAGCCGCGAGGCCAGGTTGACACCGTCGCCAATGATGGTGTAGTCCATGCGCTTTTTTGAGCCGATATTGCCTGACACCACCATGTCGGTATTGAGCCCGACGCCCATATCCACCGGCAACTTGCCCGCTGCCACACGCGGCGCGTTCCAGGCCGCCAGATCACGCACCATGGCAATGGAAGCACGCACCGCCCGGTCAGCGTCGTCGTCATGCCCGACCGGAATGCCAAACGCCGCCATGATGGCATCCCCAATGAACTTGTCGAGCATGCCTTGTTCGTGCGCAATGCAATCGACCATCAGGGTGAAGTACTCGTTGAGCAGCGCCACCGTGCCTTGCGGCCCCAATTGCTCCGAGATGGTGGTAAAGCCGCGAATGTCTGAAAAAAGCACTGTCGCCATGACGCTTTGGCCACCCAGCAACTCAGACCCGCTGGCCACCAGCCGGTCGGCAATGCCGGGGTCCATGTAGCGCGACATGGTGGACTTCATACGCTTTTCACTGCTGATGTCCTCAATCAGCAGCATTGTCCCCAAGCGCTTTTTGTCCATGTTCAGCAGCGGCAGCAGGGTTACGTTGGCCGACACCTTGTCAGCGCCCACCTGCAACTCGGTGTCCATCAGCACATCCATGGTGGCGCTGTCTTCCACCTGCTTGAGTCGGGCCAGCATCCAGTCGTTGGCACCGGCAAAAAAATCTGCTGCCAGGCGGTGCAGAATTTGCGGCTCGGTCACCTGCAAAATCTTCAGCCCAGCGGTGTTGCAAGTGGCAATGCTGCCGGCCTCGTCGAGCGTAAGCACCGCATTGCTCATCGATTCCAGCATGGCTTCGTTGTAGTTTTTCATGTTGTGCACATCGGCAAACAACTTGGCGTTTTCCAGGGCAATGGCAATCTGCGCGGTAAAGGCGCGCAACCGCGACTCGTCTTCAGCGGTGAACGGGCCACCGTGCTTGTTGAGCACCTGGGTCACACCAATGGTTTTGCCCAGCTTGTTGATGATGGGCACACACAAAATCGAGCGCGTAAAGTAGCCGGTTTTTTTGTCAAACGACGGATTGAAACGCAGGTCAGCATAGGCGTAAGGGATGTTGATCGCCTTGCTACTGGTGAACACCGCGCCGGCAATGCCCAGGTGGTTGGGCAGCCGGATTTGCACTGATGCCAGCCCCTGCCCCACTTCAGACCACAGCTCATTGGTTTTCTCATCGTTCAGGAACAGGGTCGAGCGCTCGGCCTTGAGCATGCGGGTGGCCTCGCCCATGACCTTTTGCAGCAGCGAGCCCAGTTTGATGTCAGCCGTCATCTCGGACACCACCTCAACAAACTCCATCTCCTGTTTGCGCACCGCGTGCATACGCTCAATGAACACCGCGCTCTGCAAGGCCAGCGTGCCCTGGGTGGTCATGGCTTCGAGCACGGTCAGGTCGTGCTTGCTGAACACGCCATTGACCTTGTTCAGGGTTTGCGCCACACCAATGATCTCGCCCTTGACGGTGCGGATCGGCGCACACAGGATGTTGCGTGTGACAAAGCCGGTTTGCTCATCCACAGAGCGGTTAAATCGCGGGTCAGAGTAGGGCTCGGCAATCAGGACCGACTCGCCCGAGGTAAACACATAGCCGGCAATGCCACTGGTGTTCAAGATTCGGATTTCGCGCTTGATATTGCCCTGCGCCACGCGTGAATACAGCTCGTTGGTTTGCGCGTCATTCAAAAACAAGCTGCCGCGCTCGGCACCCAGCGCCGTGGAAGTCATCTCAACCAACGCCCGCAACACCTCGTCGAGCGTCTCGTAGGAAGCCATTTGCCGCGACACCTCCAGCAGCAGCTCAACCAATTTGAGCCGTGAGCGTACCGCTGAAGTCGGCGCACGCTTGGCAGCAGCCGGTTGCCGCGCCACGGCCGCCCTGGGTTTGGGTTTGACTTGGTTCAATCTGGGTTCAAGGCGCTGCCTTGGTCGGTGGGTTCAACGCGGTCTGCCATTGGTCTCGCAAGGCCTGGATGGTAGCTTTTAATTGCATGATTTCTGCGTGGTCTTGTGCCCTTGCCAGCGCCAGCGCGTCTTCTTTGGCCACTTGCGCCAGTTCCAGCGCGTCGCGCAAGGCGGCAATGGTGTCTTTCAACTGCTTGATCTCATCAAACTGCGGTGCCATTGCCAGCCTGACCGCATCATCACGGCGCAGCGGCCACTGTTGCAGATCGTCACGCAGCGCACCAATCGTGGCCTCGAGCTGCACCACGTCTGCGTTGGCCAGCGAAACCGCCTGGCGCACCGCCTCGTCGGCATCGGCCTGGGCCCTTTCAAGCGCCTCGCGCAAGGCGAAAACGGTCTTTTTCAAGTCGGCAATCTCGGCCGCAGCCAGCGTGGAAAGTTCAGGGTCAGGGGTCATTGGCAGATTCTATGCAGGTCGGGCTTGGGCGGCAATTGATTGGGCGGCCGCCAGCGCTTCATGACTTCGACCCACCCCGCATCGGATCGCCGCTGTCAACTGCTGCCAGCAACAATTTGCATTTGGCACCCAGATCGGCCGCAGCCAGGTAAAACTGCCCTAACTGTCATGGCAGCAAAGCCACCCCGAAGCATGAAAAATGGCTGTCATTGCGCGCCACGACCCGCAATCCATGGCTCAGATTCATGGATACCGGGTCGTGGCCCGGTATGACAACCTGTTGTTTCACGTTAACTGGCCTGAGGCTGACACTACCTGAGCCCATTGAGATTGCACATGATCAATCAAGGAACAATTTCAAGGTGCAAGCATCAATTCTTTGAAAAGGACTTCGGCGTTAGCGGTGATTTCTGGACTGGCAGACGCAGTGACTTTGGCTGATTCGGATTGGAAGGTATCAACCAGCTTATGCGCCAACTCTCCCACGTCCCTGATCTCGGTCAGCTTGCCTTGGTTGGCTTTGAGCAATAGCTTTTGCACCAGGCTGAAACTCGATTTGCCGGCAACCTTGATCAAGGCTCCGCCCCCTGGCACGGTGCCCAGCACCGCCAGCGCACGCTCAACTTGACCAACCGTTTCGCCCGAGAACGCGTCTTTACCGGTGGTGACGGTGTAAAGCGACAACAGGTTACCCACAATCGGGCTGGCGTCGAGCATGACGCGCACTGCTTTGCCTTGCAGCAGACGCCGAACCGGAATCAGGCGCTCCGCGCTACGAAAAAGTTTCTCAGCCGTTTTGTTGGAAAAATAACCGCCAATTTCTGCCGCCAGACGGACCAGCGGGTCTTTGTCGTCAGGCGCGCCTACCACCCTGACCATGCCAACTTGCATTCCAGGGAAAGTTGGCCACTCTCCGTAGCGCAACTTGGCCAAGACCGGGTTCCAGGGCATGGCCGCGACACGCTGGTTAAATTCTTCTGAAAGCTCGATCTGCTGCACAAACGGCGCCAGGCTTTGCGCAAAATCATTGGCCTGGCGAAAGTCCATTTGCGGGCTACTACCCGACTCACGCGCCACCGCCGCCAGGCGCAGCAAGTCGCGTTTGGCCGCGGGCAGCAGCGCCGTGGCTTGCGCCAAAGACAGGCTGGCAAAACTGCGTGGAATCATGGCCTGAAGCTGCGGCAGATTCAGTTGTTGAACCTGCCCGGTACTCAAAGCCTGCACCTGTTGCTTGGAAAAAACTGCTACCTGCGAGGGCTGCAAAGCCTGCAAAGCGGGTGTGTCCAAACTGGCGATTTGGGCCGGGGTGATCTGGCGAATTTGCGCCGGAGTCATCTGGGCCAGACTGGCCGGAGTGACGTTCTGTGGCGGCGCGGCGGCTACACCTGCACCCGCTGCACCCCCAGCACCAGAAGTACCTGAAGTGTCAGAAGTACCCAAGGGACCGGAGTGGCTGGGTGCAGCCGGTTGATCTGAAGCCGTTACTTGCACCACCGCCGATGCGTCGGCAATCAACACGCTTGAACCCTGATTACTGACCGAGTTGGTCGTCAATGGGTTGCCGGCCGAACCGGTTTGTGCCAATGTTGACAGGAAAACTGGTACGGGTACAAATGCAGGTGCTGCGTTGATCGTCAGTGTTCCATTGACAAACGCCAGCCCGTAGTTGCTGCTGGTCAGTCCACCGGGTGTGATGACATAAGACCCTGCATTCATTGCGCCTTGACTGGTGCCACTGTAGCCCAAGCTACCACCGAGCACAGTGCTGCCCTCGCCGTTGACAAAGCCGTTATAGATCACCCCGTTGCCACCGGTGTAGGCAACACCTGTCTGCTCAAAGCTCGCATCATTGGCGGTAACAGTTAGGGGCGCTGGATTGATGATCAGCGTGCCGTTGGTCAGGGTTGTGAAGTCGTAGTTGGTGGCAGTCAAGGTGCCCGCGCTGGCGGTGATGGTGGCGTTGCCAACGTTGGTGGTGGGCGTTGCCGTGGTGCTGGCGCCACCTGTCCCGCTGTAACCCGCTGCGGTGAGCGCGCTTTCACCATTGACAAAGCCCGTCACGCTGGTGGTAAATGTCGGGTTGGCTGCACCGTAGAGCCGGGCCTGGTTATCGGCGGTCACCGTCAGCGGCGCCTTGTTGATGGTTAGCGAGCCGTTGGTGGCGGTGATCAGGTAGTTGCCGTTGGCCAGGGCCGACGCGTCGATGGTGTAGCTGTTGACGTTTTCGCCGGCAGCGCGGGTGAGTGCGCCGGTCAGGCTGTCGGCGCCGACCAGGTTGCCCGCCGTGACGGCGTAGGTCAGTGCCGGATCAGCGTCGCCATAGACCTTGTTCTTGGCATCGGCCGTCACCGTGAGCGGACGCTGCGTGATGGTCAATGCACCGTTTTGCCTGGTGATCAGGTAGTTGCCGTTGGCCAGGGCCGACGCGTCGATGGTGTAGCTGTTGACGTTTTCGCCGGCAGCGCGGGTGAGCGCGCCGGTCAGGCTGTC
>JAQTSL010000179.1 GCA_028711355.1 Rhodoferax sp. | reverse complement strand
CGGAATCATTGGTCACGATAAACCAGAACGGGCGGTCACGATCGACCGGAATGACCGGTCACGATAAACCAGAATCGCCGGTCACGATCGACCGGAATGACCGGTCACGATCGGCCGGAATACCCAGGTAACGCATCTGCGCTTGATCGTGAAATTTGGTTTGAGGTTCATGCGGACTGGGAAGGCTTTGCACTTGACTGTGAGCGACTTCGTCGCCAGTTGAGTGCGGCGACCGAGTTGCTCACAGCAGAAGGTGACGGCTCCGAAAATTTGCTCGTACCAGATGATTTCACTGGCGAAACACGACGAGTTGTGATTGAACAACGGATGAAACAGCATTTCTTCCGACGCGCGGTACTAAGCAGCTATCGAGGTCGTTGCTGTATGTCTGGTCTTTCAGAAACCCGCTTGCTGATTGCCAGTCACATTGTTCCATGGAGCGCAGACAAGACAAACCGTTTGAATCCGAGCAATGGGCTTTGTCTTTCTGCCATTCATGATCGAGCTTTCGACAAGGGGCTGATTTCGCTCACCGACGACTGGCGTGTCGTCGTGTGTAACGAACTTCGAAAGCGCGATGAGCCGTTTGTGAAGCAGGTTTTGCTTCCTCTTGAAGGACAACAAATTGAACTTCCTGAACGCTTTCGACCCGATAGCGCTTTCCTGACACGCCACCGAGAGGAAGTGTTCTTGGATTCCTGTTCCAAATAGGTAAATTTCTTGCAAAGGGTTCAATGGGTCAAACCATTTGGCCAAGTTGATTGATTATGGGAAAGTCATCTTCTTGTTGTGATCACTCCGCCGGAACGGGTGTCGGCGCAAATCACACAGATTCCGCCTCACGGCTGACAATCCGAGCCAGCGCATCAGTCATGGTGGCACGCGCCACGGTCACGTCAAAGTCTGCCTGCAACCCGGTCCAAAACGCCACACTTGTCCCAAAGTACTTTGCCAGGCGCAAAGCGGTATCGGCAGTCACAGCACGGCGTTCGCGCACGATGTCATTGACGCGTGGTGCAGGCACTTGCAGCGCCATGGACAAGGCGTGCGCACTCATGCCCAGCGGTATCAGGAATTCCTCACGCAGTATTTCACCAGGGTGAATCGGCCTGAGTCGTTCACCGGTGACGACATCGCTGACATTCAAACCTTCCAACTGGTTGCGGTCAATTGCCATTTTCAAATCCCCTTGGTCTTAGTGGTAGTCCACGATCTCAACATCAAAAGCATTCCCGTCAACGAAGCGAAAGCACACACGCCACTGGTCATTGATGCGAATGCTGTGCTGCCCTTTACGGTCACCCTTCAAAGCCTCAAGCCGGTTACCCGGGGGCAGGCGCAAGTCAATAATTTTGGCGCTGGAGTCAATCATCTTGAGCTTGCGCAGCGCCAGCGGCTGCATCTCTCTCGGCAAAGGCTTGACAACATGACCCAGGAACACAGCCGCAGTGATCTTGTCTTTGTACGATTGAATCATGGCGATGATTATTTAACGCCAGGCATTCAACGTCAAGCGTTATTTGTTTGTAGTGTCGGGAGTAAATGAGTTGTCCGGTTCATAGCAAGTAATCTGTCCGGTTTTGTGGGGGTGCGATGCAGCGTCGATCCCATAAGCCGAGCCCCGGCACGTTGGTATCAAAGAGGCTTTTGAGGTGGTGACAAAAAATGAACGCTGCTGTCAGTTCGATGGGGATTTGCTGCGTCTGGCTGAAATTTTTTACCGTGCGCCCTGCCCTGATACCAATCGCACGCACCGATTCGCCATGCTGGCGGCCTCTGTTTGATCGTGGGTTACCAGCAAAGTGGGGATACCCGCCGCTTCAATACGGGTCTTGAACTCCTGACGCAAGCTGGTGCGCAAATCAGCATCCAGTGCCGAAAACGGTTCGTCCAGCAGCAGCACCCGTGGGCGGGTGATCAGGGCGCGTGCCAGCGCCACACGCTGTTGCTCGCCGCCCGACAGGTTCCAGACGCGGCGCTGTGCCAATGCGCCCAAGCCAAACACATCGAGCATCTGCACGGCTTGCGCGCGTGCATCTTTTTTTCGGACACGCTGCTCCACCAGCCCGAAGGCGACGTTGTCCTGCACGTTCAGGTGAGGAAACAGCGCAAAGTCCTGAAACATCAGCGCAAAGCCGCGCCGCTCGGGCGGCATGGCAGTGATTTCTACACCGTCAAACCAGACGCTGCCTGCATCCGGGCGCAACAGGCCCGCAGCAATCGCCAGCAGCGTGCTTTTACCGCTGCCTGAGGGTCCCAAGAGTGCGACGATTTCACCGGCGGCCACTCGCAGGCTCACGTCTTGCAGCAGTGGCTGGCTACCATAGCGCTGCGTGATGTGGCGCAGTTCGAGCACCTTGGGTTGGTCCGCGCCGATCATGGCACGCCCGCCGGCAAACCAGCTTGGCGGCTACCGGGCTCGCGCTGCTCTGGGCTTGGCCATTCAATCAACAAAAATGCCAGCAGCGCCAAGGCCATCAGTACGCAGGCCAACACCATCGCTGCATCCAGGTTGGCCGCACCGGGGCGACCCAGGCGCTGGTAAATCAGCGTGGTGAGGGTGGCCCATTCGGGGCGCGATAAAAACAGCGTCACGGCAAATTCGCCTAAAGCGGTGGCCGCTGCAAACGCCATGCCGCGGCGCAAGGCCGGTGCCAGCAGTGGCAGTGTCACGCGCCAGAAGCAGCGCCACGGGCTGGCGCCCAGGGTGCGCGCGGCGTGCAGCACGTTGTCTGGCAAGGTATCCAGCCCGGCTGACAAGGCCTTGGCGACAAACGGGTACGCCAGCACCGCGTAGGCTGCCAGCAGCAGTGGCAAACTGGCCGTCCACGCCGGGTACAGCAACAGCAATCCAAACGCCACCGTCACCGGCGACACCACAAACGGCAAAAACGCCAGCGCCCGCCAGACCACCGAAGCCTGTGTGGCCAAGGCGTGCAACACGCCCAGCAGCGTGGCCAGCCCCAGCGCCACGCTGGAAAACCGCAGTGTGTTCCAGAGTGCCGCCAAAGTTTCAGCATCAAAAATGCCTTCAGCGCCCGTCATCAAAGCGCTGATAGCTCTAAACAAAATAGCAAAAATCGGCAAGGCACAGACCACCGACAAGACACCCAAAGCGCCCGCCAACGCCAGCCACTGGCGCGCTGTGCTGGGCCGCACGCGCGCCACCGGGTTGCTTCGAACGGGCGCGGCCAGTCGTTTTTCCAACGCGGCGTAAGCCAGTGCCACGCCACCGGTCAACAGCAGCATCCAAAGTGCCAGCACGCTGGCCTGACCCAGTTGCAGTTCATACGCCACCAGTGTGTAAATTTCGACCTCGACCGTAGCGAAACGCTGACCACCCAGCACCAGCGCCAGCCCAAAACCGGCAAAGCAGTACAAAAAAACCAGGCACAGGCTGGCCATTAACCACGGCGCAATGGCCGGCCATTCAATGCGCCAAAAGGCGCGCCACGGTGTGGCTCCCAACGAGCGCGCCGCCGCCACCTGACGCGCGTTGACCTGCGCCAGCGCATCGATACCCGCGCGCACCACCAGGCATAGGTTAAAGAACAGGTTGCCGTAGAGCAGCAGCCACGGTGTGTCTTGCAAATTGATGTCCAGCGCGCCGCTGATCAGCCCGTGCGGCCCCCACAGCGCCAGCACCCCCAGCGCGGCCACCAGCGTCGGCACCACAAACGGCAGCATCAGCAGGCGCAACACCAGCGTGCGGCCAGCAAATTCAAAGCGCGCCAGCACCCAGGCCAGCGGCAAGCCAAGAATGAGCGCCAACACACAGGTGATGGTGGCCTGCGCCAGCGACCAGACCAGGCGCCAGCGCAGGTAGTTGTCTTGCCACGGCTGCCACAGCGACAGGTCACCCAACGCGTTGAACTCACCCGACAGCCCGGCCCAGCCCAGGCGCAGCAGCGGCGCCAGCAGCAGCACCGCCAGCGCCGCAGCAGGCAGCGTGGCAAGCCAGACGCTGCGCGCGCGCAGCATATTCACCTGACTCAGAGGCACCGGAACGTACCCCTGTAAACCCTGACCCAGTCTCTGTCACCCCGGACCTGATCCAGGGTCCATGGATTGCGGCTCGGCGGCCGCAATGACGAATCCAGGCGATGCGCTGACAAACTGGAGCCCCACAAGCTACTTCAGCACCACCTGCGTCCAGCGCGCCACCCACTGTGCACCCTGGTCGGCAATGGTTTGCGCGGGCAGGCTCTCAAAGTGGGCCGGTTCGGCAGCGTGCTGCAGCACCGGCGCGCGCGGCGTGCCTGGCTGCACCGGGTACATCCACATCTCGGTCTGCAAGGCCTGCTGCACCGGGCCGGAGCGCATGAAGTCGATGAATTTCGCCGCCGCTACGCGCTGCCCACCGCCCTTGAGCAACGCCACGCCCTCGACCTGCTTGAATACACCGCCTTTGAGCGTCAGGCTACCGGTGGGCGCTTGGGTGCGCTTTTCTTTGGCGTAAAACACTTCGGCCGCCGGACTGGTGGCGTAGCTCACCACCAGTGGGTGCGTGCCGCCACCACGGGTGAAATCGGTGTAGTAGGCCTGGCTCCAGCCCTTGGTCACTTTCAAGCCGTTGGCGCGCATCTGGCCCCACCATTGAAAGGCCGGTTCCTCGCCCAGCCCGGCAATGGTGGCCAGCAAAAAGGCATAGCCGGTGCTGCTGGTGGCGGGGTTGGGTACCACCAGCGCGCCCTTGTACGCAGGCAAGGTCAGGTCCTGCAAGGTGGTGGGCAACGCCAGGCCGCTTTGCGCAATCGCAGTTTTGTCAAAATTAATAGTGACAAAGCCATAATCTACAGGGGTCAGAGCACCCTCCAGTATCCCTGTGGCACGGGCCTTGGCCTCCAGCGTGTTGTCAATGCCAAACACCACATCGGCTACCTGGTTGGCGCGGGTCAGGATCAGCTTGTTGAGCATCTCGCCCGCATCGCCGCCCTTGATGATCGCCAGCTTGATGCCTGCCTGCTTTTCAAAGTCGGCTTTCAGAGGTTTGGGCAGCGCAAACGAGCTGTGCACCATCACGCGCAGTTCGTCGGCAGCATGCGACAGGGTGGAAAAACTCAACGCAGCCAGTGCGCTGGCAGCAAGTAAAAAAAGACGACGGTTCATGGCAAGCCTTTCAATGCGCCAACGCCAAAAGCGCTGGGTCAAAGGCCGCGCCGACCAGACGGCTGAAACCCAAAACCTTCACGCTCCCTACGCTGGCATGATCCAGATCAGGTGATTCCGTTTCCATATCCATCCGAGATGTTGTTGCTTCGCCTTGCCGTACGTCTGTACGGTCTGCGGCTTCGCGCCTAATCTCGCATGAATCTGAAAACGGAAGTTGGGGACTTTCTCAGCCCGGCTTGCGCCAGACACCCCCGGTGAGGCGCGCATTGTAGGATCAAGCTTGGCGAGCTGCCGTCACCGAACTGCCCGCCGCCGCCAGCATGGTGCAGACAATCGCCAACCATTGCAGCGCGTTCAACTGCTCGTGCAAGATCAGCAGCCCCAGCAAGGCAGCCACCGCGGGCTCCATGCTGGTCATCACGCCAAACGCCTCTTGCGGCAGGCGCTTCAAGGCGACCATTTCCAGCGAAATCGGGATCGCGCTCGACACCGCCGCCACGCCCAACCCAAACAGCAACGTCTGCGGCACCAGCAAGTCGCTACCAGCCTGCCAGATGCCAAATGGCAACACCGCCAACGCCGCCACACTCAGGCCCAGCGCCACCGACTGCCCCGCGTGCAAATGGCTCAACCGCTTGCCAAACACGATGTAAGCTCCCCAGCACACCGCCGCGGCCAGCGCATACAGAACACCCACCGTATCCAATGGCGTCGCGCTGTGTCCCAGCGGCAGCAACAGGCTCAAGCCCGCCACCGCCAACGCCAGCCAGACAAAATCAATCGGCCGTCGTGATGAATGCAGCGCCACCGCCAGCGGCCCAGAAAACTCGATAGCCACCGCCAACCCGAAGGGAATGGTGCGCAGCGCCAGGTAAAACAACAGGTTCATGAACCCCAGCGCCACCCCGTAGCGCAACACCGCCGCAGCGTCGGCACGTGGCAGCGGCCAGCGCCAGGGTCGCCACAACACCAGCAGCAGCAAGGCCGACAAGCCCACGCGCAACGCCGTCGTGCCCAAAGAGCCAACCACCGGAAATAACTGTTTGGCAAACGAGGTGCCCACACCCAGCGCCGTCACCGAGCCCAACACGGCCAGCAGGGGCAGTACATTGGCAAAGCGGCGCAAAGTCATGG
The DNA here is from genome assembly GCA_028711355.1 of Rhodoferax sp. Lineage (GTDB taxonomy): Bacteria > Pseudomonadota > Gammaproteobacteria > Burkholderiales > Burkholderiaceae_C > Rhodoferax. The sequence continues at coordinate 1,371 of JAQTSL010000179.1, read as the reverse complement.
ATCACATCGGCAGTGAAGGAGGCAGCCCACTGCCCAGCCCTGCGCTCAGGCAGTGGCCAGCGCCTCAGAGAGCTGGCGCCACACTGTCTTGCCGCCACTGGCCTTGTCAATTTGCTGCAACACATCCTCATGCGCAGCGACTTCTTGCTCGCTGGCGGCAATCACCGGCAAGTTGAAAGCGCGCAAGTCCATCAGGGGCACGTTGTGCCCTGTGGCATCTTGCGCGTTGGCGTCGTCCATCAACAACACGTTTTGGCCGCGTGTGAGGTTGATATAGACGTCAGCCAGCAGCTCTGCGTCCAACAGCGCGCCGTGCAGCGCGCGACCCGAGTTGTCCACCTCCAGCCGGTCGCACAAGGCGTCGAGTGAATTGCGCTTACCCGGGTACAGCTCTTTGGCCATCACCAGCGAATCGGTCACGCTGGCGACCACCGTCTCTAGCTTAGGGCGGCCGAGCAAGGCCAGTTCCATGTTCAGAAAACCCAGGTCAAACGGTGCGTTGTGGATCACCAGATGAGCGCCACTCAGGTAGGCCAGCAGGTCATCGGCAATGGCATCAAAGCGCGGCTTGTCCTTGAGGAATTCGCTGGTGATGCCGTGCACCTTGAGCGCTTCCTCGTGGCTGTCGCGGCCCGGGTTGACGTAGATGTGGCGGTTGTTGCCGGTCGGCTTGCGGCGCAGCATTTCGACGCAGCCAATTTCAATGATGCGGTCGCCATTGTCAGCGGCCAAGCCGGTGGTTTCGGTGTCGAGGAAGATTTGACGCATATTTTTTTGTTGGTTGGACAAGTCTAACTCCAGCCGCGCCCTGACAGCCATGTTAGACCAACTTCCCCCCCCTTGAATCGCATTTGGCACCACGCTGGCGGCGCTTTGTCGCAAAAATAGCGCCACAGCGGCATGGCGGCGGCACAATCCAAGCCGCCATGAACCGCACTCCCACCCTCAAGCGCTGCCTGCAAGCCGCTGCTTTCAACACCGCCATTGCCTTGGGCATCACCGCCTTTGGCGTGCACGACTTGCTGAGCAACCTGGTCTATTCGCAGGCCATCGGTCTGAGCATTTGGGCCCTGATCGACACCGGTCAATACCAACTGATTGGTGACGATACCCAGTGGTGGCGCTTGTTCTGGATCGTTCCGGTGAGCGTGGTGCTGGGCTATTTGGCAGGCACGGCGCTGGCAGGTGCCTTGTTGGCTCATTCGGGTTTTGACTATTGGGTTGACCAACCCCGCAGGGCCTGGGGTTTTTTGCTGGTCAGCCTGGTCGCGGGCGGCGTTATTACCTATTTCTTTTTGAGCCGCGAGCAACTCGCCAGCGCTCGCCTGAGTCTGGCCCAGACCCAGGCCCTGGCCGAAGCCGCGCAGCGCC
>JAQTSL010000178.1 GCA_028711355.1 Rhodoferax sp. | reverse complement strand
TTCTTCTCTAGCTCCGCCAAAGTCAGAAGCGTGGCGGCGTTTCCCGCCAACTCCTCTTGAACGACCTTTACTTTGAACTTCTCCGAGCTACCTCGATAGCCTTCAAACGCGCCTTGGAGCTTGGCATCGTGTTTTTGCTTCTGCGCCCAGCATTTGTCTTTCAATCCAACCTCAAGCGTCGCCAACTCGCCTTTCTTGCCGCCTGTTCCATCCGTGCCCTGCAGCGCCTCAGCCAGGCCTTCGATTTTCCTCGTGAGTCTGTCAAGTTCCTCCTTCGCGGCGGCGATCCTGGTGAGCGTATCGACCTGCTTCTCGCCCAGCGTAAAAACGCCTTTTAGCTCCGTCGATTGAGTGAAGTTCCGCTCCACAAAATCGTGGTTGTAAACCATCGGTTGCAGTTTTGTTCCAGCCTTCCAAGTCACCTTACACGTTGGGAAACTGCTCTCGTCTGCAATGACGCGACTGACCGTGGTCTTGCCGGTGCCATTCGAGCCAAACAGGTAATTGAATTGAGCCAGTCCATTGAGCACTTCCGGCGCGATGGCGTAGGTCGCAATATCGGAGATTGTGATGGATTCAATCATGGCGCGGCAACCTGATTCGGGTTTAGTTCATTCACCGATAACTCCCCGCTCAACAGCTTCGGCAGCAGCGTGTTGCGCAGGGTGGCGAGGGTGCGGGATTGTTGCTTATTTGCTACGATGCGGTCATACCACGGCTGACAAACCTGATTGAACGCGTTAACAACTTGACCATCTGGGACGTTCACATTGAAACGATCAATTTCATTTTTTCCAAGGTGAATGACCGTTGTTGCCGTTTCGGTAGCTTCAACTTGTGCGAGCAGCGCAAAGATGCTGTTTCGAACAAACGCAGCCGAATATCCATGCTTTGGAGCAAATACACATACCCGTTGGTTAAGCCATGACTCCACTCCGCCCCAGAGGTGAGCCCGAAATTCCCCGTCCATACCGACGGCAATGTCACCGGGTTTTAGCAAATAGCCCTTCGTCAGAGTTTCAGTAGTAAAGATGGCTGGATTCTCATCGTATAAATCACGGATACGAACGAGCGGTTTACCAATTTTGTGCGCATTGAAAAGTGCCGAGGCAAATGGTGCACCATAGATTACATCGGCAATTTCGTAGACTGAGTCAACACGCCAGCCCTGCGGGATATGCCCGAGCGGGGACTCCTGAAAATGAGCAGGAAAGAGGGCTGAGGTAGCTGGGTCAAGGGCTGCGGGAGGGCGGCCGTCGAGTTTGACGCGGACGGGGTCGAAATCGACGAACCAGCTCTGGAACAGCGCCCGCGCCATCGCCTCCAGCGTCGCGTTCATTCGCCGGTTCAACTCGATCTTGTCGTCCAGCGCCCCAAGCACCGCCGCGATGGCTTTTTGCTCGGCGAGGGGTGGGAGCCGCATCTTGAAGAGCGGAATGTCCGCACACTTCAAACTATTGAAGATAGCGCCTACGTTGATAAATTTTCCGACCTGCTCCCACCAATCTGGGCCATGAAGTAGCCAGCGAAGAAATGGCGGAAATATCTTCTTTCCGTCAGAGCGCAGCAAGACGAGGTTCTGCCCCAGAGCGCATTCGAGGCCCGCCGGAACATACGCCGTTTCGCCGGGGTTGCAACGACGTGAAAGAATCACATCGTGATGCTGTGGCTTGGCCTTTCGTGTCCACTCGGCAAAGTGTTCAGGGGAAATGCGGCGAACACCGGAAAGATCGAGTCGGCCTTCCTTGATCTGCGGAATCGCGATGTATGGATAGCCTGCATCGGCAGCAAGAGGGGTGCGATGGTCGCAGTCAATCAGTGACACGCCAGCTTCACGGAGTGATGCGTGTTCCCGGTCACCCGCCATGACCCAACCCCGTCCGGTTCTTTGTTGTGGCCCGGTCCAGCTTCGTGGTCTCAGCGAACTGGGCGGATGGCACCACGACACCCGCCTCGCTTTCCTGATCCTCATACCAATCCCGGTAGCAATAGACGTACTGCGCGGCGGCGACCGGATCAATGCCGTAGTAATGGCGACAGAGGGCCTTGAAAAGCAGCAGCCCCTGCGGGTGTCCGGCACTGGGGAGCAGTTGGTCCAGCGTGTGCTCAATCTCATGAACGTCCCGGGAGCCACTTCGGATGATGCCCTGCACGATCGGTGTGTACGCAAGAACCATCTGCCGATGCAGGTCATTCAGCGAGACCACCAGCGCCGTGATGTCGGTCACGAGCGAATCAAAGTCGCCACTCAACACAGGTTTGGCAGGTTTCTCTTCAGATGCCATAACCCAGCCCCTTCAAGTTGGCCTTGATGGCCGCCTCAAGCTTCGCGGACTCGGCGAACTGGGCGTGCAGCTCGGCGACGAGGCGCGGCATCTTTTCCTCGAAGGGGTCGCCGTCATCTTCAACTTCCTCTGCGCCGACGTAGCGACCGGGCGTGAGCACAAAGCCGTGGGCGGCGATCTCGGCGGTGGTGGCGGATTTGCAGAAGCCAGGAATGTCGGTGTAACTTCCTGGATTCCGGCTTTCGCCGGAATGACAAGTTTCTTCCCCGGAATGACGGGTCGGGGAATCATTGCGCCAGGCGTGGTAGGTGCTGGTGATCTTTTGCAGATCGGCATCCGTCAATTCGCGGTGAACCCGGTCAATCAGGGTGCCGAGTTTTCGGGCGTCGATAAAGAGGGTTTGCTGGCGGCGGTCACGAAAAGCCCGTTTGGCGTCGGCCTTTTTGCTCTTGGTCACGAACCAGAGGCAGACGGGAATTTGCGTGCTGTAGAAAAGCTGGCCGGGCAGGGCGACCATGCAGTCCACCAGGTCGGCCTCAATCAGGGCGCGGCGGATCTCGCCTTCACCCGACTGGTTGGACGACATGCTGCCGTTGGCGAGGACAAAACCGGCGCAGCCGGCCGGGGCAAGGTGGTGGATAAAGTGCTGCACCCAGGCGAAGTTGGCGTTGCCCTTGGGTGGCACGCCGAACTGCCAGCGCACGTCGTCGTCGCGGCGGTGCCAGTCGGAGTCGTTGAAGGGCGGGTTGGCCAGCACGTAGTCGGCGCGCAGGTCGGGATGCAGGTCGCGGCGGAAGGTGTCGGCGTGCTCGGGGCCAAAGTCGGCCTCGATGCCGCGCAGCGCCAGGTTCATCACCGCCAGCCGCCGCGTGGTGGCGTTGCTCTCCTGGCCGTAGATGCTGATGTCGCCAATTTTGCCGCCGTGCGATTCGACGAACTTTTCAGACTGCACGAACATGCCGCCGGAGCCGCAGGCGGGGTCGTAGATGCGGCCTTTGTACGGCGCGAGCATCTCGACCAGGCAGCGCACCACGCAACTCGGCGTGTAGAACTGGCCGCCGTTTTTGCCCTCGGCGCTGGCGAAACGGGTGAGGAAGTATTCATACACGCGGCCCAGCAGATCGACCGAGCGGTGTGTCTTTTCGCCCTCGCTGGCAGCGGTGAGTTCAATCGTGGCGATAACGTCGATCAGTTCGCCCAGTCGCTGCTTGTCGAGGCCGGGGCGGGCGTAGTCCTTGGGCAGGACGCCTTTGAGTCGCGGATTGTCGCGCTCGATGGCGACCATGGCGTCGTCCACGGTCTTGCCGATGGTGGGCTGCTTGGCGTTGGCCTGCAGGTGGGGCCAGCGAGCATCGGCAGGTACCCAGAAGACGTTTTCGGCTTTGTATTCGTCGGGGTCTTCGGGGTTGGCGCCTTGATAGTCACCCTGGCCAGCGAGGAGCTTGGCGCGGTGTTCTTCGAAGGTGTCGGAGATGTATTTGAGGAAGATGAGGCCGAGGACAACGTGCTTGTATTCCGCAGCGTCCATGTTGTTGCGCAGCTTGTCGGCGGTGAGCCAGAGCTTGGCCTCGAAGCCGAGGTGGGCGGACGAATCGCTTTTTTTGTTGGGTGCTTTCACCATCAGATTCCCTATTGCTGCCAGGGCCATGTTAACGTGAAAGCAAGAGTAGTCATGGATTGCGGATCAGAGTCCGCAATGACATCCTTTTTTCATCATCCTGCGCGCCGCGCTCACACTTCGCCGCCAAATTTTCGGGTGAGATTGTCCAGGTATTTTTCGACCATTTTTTCAAATTCAGCTTCCACCACCGGGGCTACCACCATTTTCATCAGGCCCGGCAGCGGCAACGTGAGTTCGCCTTTGGATTTGAAGGTGATGTGTGTCGATTTCTTTTTATCCACAATCTTCCAACTGCCCGATACCAGCGCATTGCCCGCCCCCGGTACCGGGGTCCAGACGATGCTGCCTTTGGCCACATCAGAAACGTATTTGGACGCATAAATCGTTTGCAGGTTAATTTGTGCCAGCCCGATTTTTTCCATTTCCCAGCGATAGACGCCGTCGCCCAGATCGGTCAACTGGTCCACCTTGGGAAAATAACTGGCTGACTTTGGCACGTCGGCCAGCAGATTGAAAACTGTTTGGTAGTCGGCTTTGACGTTGAGTTCGTAGCCCAGATCGATGGTAACTTTGATGGCCATGGTGGTTTCCTGCAAAGGGTTGGAGTTGGCGCGCATTGTGGCAAAAAGTCGCTCGCTTCGGTATCGGGACAATCCCGCCACAATCGACCGCTCACATCAAAAGGTTTGCATGAGCTTGCTACTGGCCCCGATGGAGGGGCTCTTGGACTTTATTTTGCGTGACATTCTGACCCGTGTCGGGGGGGTGGATCGCTGCGTGTCCGAGTTCATCCGCATTACCGATACGCTGTTGCCAGAGCGGGTGTTTGCGCGCTTGGTGCCCGAGCTATTGCACGCTGGCGTGACACCCGCTGGCGTGCCGGTGCGGCCACAGTTGCTCGGCAGCGACCCGGTTTGCTTGGCCGACAACGCTGCGCGTGTGACTGGCATGGCCGGCACCGGTGTCGATCTTAATTTTGGCTGTCCAACTCAAGTGGTGAATCGGCACCACGGCGGCGCCGCACTGCTGGAACAACCCGAGCTGCTGTACCAAATTGTGTCGCAAGTGCGCCGTGCCGTGCCGGCCGGGCAACCAGTGTCGGCCAAGATGCGTCTGGGGCTGCATGATGACCGCCGTGCTGAAGAATGTGCGCTGGCGATTGAAGCCGGTGGCGCTGACGAACTGGTGGTACACGCGCGCACCAAGGCCGACGGTTACCGGCCGCCCGCTTACTGGGAGCGGATTGGCGACATCAGGCAGGTGGTGCGGCTGCCGCTGGTGGCCAATGGCGAAATCTGGAGCGCCGCCGACGCCTTAGCCTGCCGCGCCGCCAGCGGCTGCCAATCACTGATGCTGGGGCGCGGCATGGTGGCCAATCCGGCGCTGGCGCTGGAGATTGCGGCGCTGCAACATGCGCCCGGCACACCCAGTGGCCTGCCTTGGGACGCATTGCAGCCGCTGCTGGTTGATTTCTGGCGACTGGTGGGTACGCATCTGCGACCCGACCAGCGCACCGGCCGGCTTAAACAGTGGCTGAACCTGTTGCGGCGCAACTTACCGCAGGCGCAAACTGCGTTTGAGGCGGTACGCAGGTTTCATGACCCACGCGACGTGGATGCCTGGTTCCAGGGATTGCGGGGCTTGAAACCGCAGGCCGTGGTGCCATATGACCAAGGACAGCAGTTTGCAACGGTGCCCGATAAAATGACCCCATGAGTACCAAGCCCCAAAAGTATCCCCGGCCCGAGGTGCGCGGCATTGACGAAGACACCGACGGCACCGTGGTGCTGGAGCGGCGTACCCAAAAGACGCGTCCGCCCAAGTTGTACCAGGTGGTCATGCTCAACGACGATTACACCCCGATGGAATTTGTCGTGATCGTGATCCAGGAATATTTTGGTAAAGACCTCGATACTGCCACCCAGATCATGCTGAAAATTCATATTGATGGGCGCGGCGTGTGTGGTGTTTATTCACGTGATGTAGCTGCCACCAAGGTCAATCAGGTGATGGAGGCGGCCAACAAGGCCGGCCACCCGCTACAGTGTGTGGCCGAACCAGTGGAGCCATGAGGGTATCGATGAGTTTTCAGTTCGCTGATTTCAATTCAGATTAAAGTTAACGCTCACAGCAGAGCCATTGAAAGAAAACCATGATTGCACAAGAATTGGAAGTCAGTCTTCATATGGCGTTTGTCGAGGCGCGCCAACAACGCCACGAGTTCATCACGGTCGAGCACTTGTTGCTGGCGCTGCTGGACAACCCCAGCGCCTCCGAGGTGTTGCGTGCCTGCTCGGCCAACATTGACGATTTGCGCAAGTCGCTGGTGATCTTTATCAAGGACAACACGCCGCAAGTGGCCGGTCTTGATGACGTTGACACGCAGCCCACGCTGGGGTTCCAGCGCGTGATCCAGCGCGCCATCATGCACGTGCAGTCCACCGGTAGCGGCAAAAAGGAGGTGACTGGCGCCAACGTGTTGGTGGCGATTTTTGGCGAAAAAGATTCGCACGCCGTCTATTACCTGCACCAGCAGGGTGTGACGCGGCTCGACGTGGTCAATTTTATTGCGCACGGCATCAAAAAGAGCGATCCACCGGAGCCGGTCAAAACGGGTGAAAGCACGTCAGAATCTGAAGAAGCATCGTCTGAACGTAACGAAAAATCGTCGCCGCTGGAACAATACACGCAAAACCTCAACCAATTGTCCAAAGACGGCAAGATAGACCCGCTGATTGGTCGTGAGTACGAGGTCGAGCGCGTGATCCAGATACTGTGCCGCAGGCGTAAAAACAACCCGCTGCTGGTAGGTGAGGCCGGTGTCGGCAAAACAGCAATTGCCGAAGGCCTGGCCTGGCGCATCACGCAAAAAGCGGTGCCCGAGATTCTGGCCGAGTCGATCGTTTATTCACTCGACATGGGCGCGTTACTGGCAGGCACCAAGTACCGGGGTGACTTTGAGCAGCGGCTCAAGGGCGTGCTCAAGTCGCTCAAGGACAAGCCCAACGCAATCTTGTTCATCGACGAAATTCATACGTTGATCGGCGCTGGTGCGGCCTCCGGTGGCACGCTTGATGCGTCCAACCTGCTCAAACCGGCGCTCGGTTCGGGCGCGCTCAAGTGCATTGGCGCCACCACCTTTACCGAATACCGTGGCATCTTTGAAAAAGACGCGGCGCTTTCCCGGCGCTTCCAGAAAGTCGATGTGGTTGAGCCGACAGTCGAAGAAACCATCGACATCCTCAAGGGGCTCAAGTCGCGCTTTGAAGAACACCATAGCGTCAAGTACGCGTTGGGTGCGTTGCAGGCGGCCGCGGAGCTGAGCGCCAAGTACATCAACGACCGGCATCTGCCCGACAAGGCGATCGACGTGATCGACGAGGCCGGTGCCGCGCAGCGCATTCTGCCGGCTTCCAAACGCAAAAAAATCATCAGCAAGACCGAGGTTGAAGAGATCGTCGCCAAGATTGCCCGCATCCCGTCGGCCAACGTGTCGCACGACGACCGTGGCAAACTCAAGACGCTGGAGCGCGACCTTAAAAACGTGGTGTTCGGTCAGGACAAGGCGCTCGATATGCTGGCCTCCAGCGTCAAAATGGCACGCTCTGGCCTGGGCAAGGGCGACAAGCCGATTGGTTCGTTCCTGTTCAGCGGCCCGACCGGCGTTGGCAAGACCGAAGCGGCCAAGCAGTTGGCCTACATCATGGGCATCGAGCTGATCCGCTTTGACATGAGCG
>JAQTSL010000177.1 GCA_028711355.1 Rhodoferax sp. | reverse complement strand
GATGAAATTTGCCTCTAGCCCTTATGCAGCAAGCGAAAGAAGCTATTTTTTTGCTCTGATCACCACTGACTTCCATGGCATTGAAGCCACCCCGAAGCATGAAAGATGGTTGTCACAAGCGGGCCACGACCCGCAATCCATGCAGTCCGGATTCACTGGATACCGGGTGGTGGCCCGGTATGACAACCTGTTCTAAATCAGTTGAGGACAGAGCAGATTTGCTACGCAAATCCTGGTCTGTCCCGCAAGGTCTCACGTTAACTGAGCTTGCCGGTCAGACCACTCGCGCAGCGATGTGCTCTGACCCCAACTCGTTAACTGAGCTTGCGGGTCAGACCACTCGCGCAGCGATGTGCTCTGACCCCAACTCGTTAACTGAGCTTGCGGGTCAGACCACTCGCGCAGCGATGTGCTCTGACCCCAACTGATTAGGATGCACCCAGTCCCACAGCAGCGTGGCCACAGTGTCAATGCCCAGCCGTTTGGTGGCTGAAAACAGTCGCACCTCGCCACCACCAGCGTTGAGTTTCATGATAGCCAACGCTTTGTTTTGCTCGGCACGGGTGAGTTTGTCGGCTTTGGTCAGGACCACCAGAAACTTCAGCCCAGCCTGCACCCGTGGGCGCACCACATCGAGCAACACCTCGTCAAGTTCGGTCAGCCCGTGGCGCGGGTCGCACAGCAGCACCACGGCCTTGAGGTTCTGGCGTGTCACCAGGTAATTGGCCATGACCTGCTGCCAGCGCAGTTTGTCTTGCATGGGCACGGCGGCGTAGCCGTAGCCAGGTAAATCAGCCAGCACGGCATCGGTCACCCCTTGTTTGCCCAGGGCGAACAGGTTGATGTGCTGGGTGCGTCCCGGTTTTTTGGAGGCAAACGCCAGTTGCTTTTGCTGCGTCAGGGTGTTGATGCAGGTGGACTTGCCTGCGTTGGAGCGCCCCACAAAGGCGATTTCTGGCACATCCAGCGCTGGCAAGAATTGCAATTGGGGTGCGGTGGTCAGAAACCGGGCGGTGTGCAACCAGCCCAGTGCCACGATCGGCGTTGCCGCCGCTTGACGGACTGCCGGGGTAGTGCTGTCGGTGTCTGATGGAATGGGCATAAAGTTAGTGTTTGATAAGTGGGGCATTGTAGAATCCGCCGGTTTCGAAACACCGGTAACACCGCACAGACCATGAAGATTTTCTCCTCGATAATCATCGCTGCCACGCTGTCGGCAACGGCCTTGGGCGCAGTTGCGCAGCAACCTGGCGCAGCGGCTGCCAAACCCGATCTGGCCAAAGGTGAAGCCAGTTTCTCGGGGGTCTGCATCGCCTGTCACGGTCCCGATGGCAATTCGGTGATCCCGGTCAACCCCAAGTTGGCGCAGCAGCACCCGCAGTACCTGATCAAGCAGCTCACAGAATTCAAAGCGGGCAAGCGCGAAAACGCGGTCATGAACGGCATGGCCGCGCCACTGAGCGACGCCGATATGGTCAATATCGCTTACTGGGTCAGCAGCAAAAAGGCAGTACCGGGTGCGGCCAAAGACAAAGAGCTGGTGCTGCTGGGCGAAAAAATTTACCGTGGCGGCATTGCCGATCGGCAGATTCCAGCGTGTGCCGGTTGCCACAGTCCCAATGGTGCCGGGATTCCGGCCCAGTACCCGCGCCTGAGCGGTCAGCACGCGGACTACGCTGTGGCCCAGTTGACGGCGTTCCGGGACGGCGTGCGGCAAAACAGCGTGCAGATGACGCAGGTGGCGGCCAAGCTCAACGACCGCGAAATCCGCGCGGTGGCGGATTACATCGCCGGGCTGCACTGAATATTTCACATTCAAGTCGATGAGACTTGCGGGGCAGACCTTTAACGTGAAATAACAGGTTGTCATACCGGGTCACGACAAGCCTGCCCCGGACCTGATCCGGGGTCCGCAATGGCATCTATTTTTTTCAGCCCTTGCGCGTGGGTTTTCAGTGCCCTGGATGCACATTTCTGTAAGAACGTCTATGCTTGTCCGACCAAGGTTAAAAGGACACGCAGATGCTTATCCACTCTTCATCCAACGGTTTCAATCACGGGTGCCCCGGCCAGATCACGCCCGAGCCGGTGTACCGCGCGCGCCGCGAGCTGATCGGGGCCATGACCGGTATCGCCGCCGGGGCGGCGCTGACCGGTTGGGCGGGACGCGCCGCGTTTGCGCAAGCCACGGCACCCGGCGGGGCCAAGCGTCTGCTCGGTGTGGTTCGATCGGCCGTGCCGGGCGCGCTGAGCATGGACCAGCCGACCGATATCAAAGACGCCACCAGCTACAACAATTTCTACGAATTTGGCACCGACAAGGCGGACCCGGCGCGCACTGCCGGGGCGCTGAAAACCAGCCCCTGGACGGTCCAGGTTGACGGTCTGGTGGCCAAGCCCGGCCGTTTTGCGATAGAAGATTTGCTCAAGCTCAGCGCACTGGAAGAGCGCATTTACCGCTTGCGTTGCGTCGAGGGCTGGTCGATGGTGATTCCGTGGGTGGGTTATTCGCTCGCCAACCTGATTAAGCGGGTGCAGCCGCTGGGCAGTGCCAAGTTTGTCGAATTTGTCACGCTGGCCGATCCCGCGACCATGCCTGGTGTGCGCTCGCGTGTGTTGGACTGGCCCTATGTGGAGGGGCTGCGGTTGGACGAGGCCATGCATCCGCTGACCTTGCTGGCCTTTGGCATGTACGGCGCGGTGTTGCCCAACCAGAATGGCGCGCCGCTGCGGCTGGTGGTGCCTTGGAAGTACGGCTTCAAAAGCAGCAAGAGTCTGGTGCGCATCCGGTTCACGGACCAGCAGCCGCCAACCGCCTGGAACAAAGCAGCGGCGCATGAGTACGGGTTTTATTCCAACGTCAACCCGCAGGTGGATCACCCACGCTGGAGCCAGGGCAGTGAACGGCGCATCGGTGAAGACGGACTGTTTGCCAGAAAGCGCAAGACGCTGCTGTTCAACGGTTACGAAGCGCAGGTGGGGCAGCTCTACGCGGGTATGGACTTGAAGAAATTTTTCTGAAGGGTGAGCACTGTGGCTGAGCCTTCAGCCGTTGGACGCTGGCGTTGGCGGCGCCTTGCGACCAAGCCGCTGATTTTTGTCTTGCTGCTGTGTCCGCTGGCGTGGCTGATCTACGCTGCGGCCAACCATCTGCTGGGCGCCAACCCGGCGCAGGCGCTGGTGCGCGCCAGCGGCGACTGGACGCTGCGCCTGCTGTGCCTGGTGCTGGCGTTGACGCCGCTGCGTGTCAGTTTTGGCTGGCCCGAGCTGGCGCGGCTGCGGCGCATGGTGGGCTTGTTCGTGTTCTTTTACGCTACGCTGCACGCTCTGAGCTACGGCTGGTTTGACATGGGGCTGGAACTGGCCGACATGGCCAAAGACATTGGCAAGCGACCGTTCATTCTGGTGGGCTTCTCGTCGTGGTTGTTGTTACTGGCGTTGGCGTTGACGTCGTGGGACCGGGCGGTGCAGTGGTTAGGTGGCCGCAACTGGAAGCGTCTGCACCGCGCCGTCTATCTGGTCGCGGGTTTGTCGGTGCTGCACTTCTTTTGGATGCGATCGGCAAAAAACGATCTGGCCGAAGTGGCGCTGTACGCGCTGATATTGGCCGTGTTGCTGGGCTGGCGCGCCTGGCGCGCGTGGCTCAGTGCCAAGGCCGCCTAACGGTTGGCAGGTGCCGAAGTTTTGTCTGCGGGGCGGGCGGTTGCCGCATCGGGCAACAGCGATTCAGGCACGGTCGCGCGGTTGGCCAGCGCCGGGTTGACGGGCAAATACAGTGCACCGGTTTGCCCGCAGCCTGCCAGAGTGACCGCGCAGGCGGCAAGGACAAGCGCAGGCACTAGAATTTGTTTCATCCACAGCATGGCGAAATTGTAATGACAGACTCCGAATTCATGGAACAGGCCGAACGTTTGCTCAAGGCGGTCGAGGTTTCTTGTGACCGCATCAACGAAAGCACCGACGCCGACATCGACAACCAGCGCAGCGGTGGCATGGTCACGCTGGCGTTTGCCAACCGCAGCCAGATTGTGATCAACCTGCAAAAGCCGCTGCATGAGGTCTGGCTAGCCGCTAAATGCGGTGGATTTCACTATAAATTTGATGGCAGCCAGTGGAATGACAGCAAGGGCCAGGGCGAGTTTTTTGCCTCACTGTCGCGCTACGCCAGCGAACAGGCGGGTGGGCGCCTGACGTTCGGCGCTTAATCAGTTGAGGACAGAGCAGATTTGCTACGCAAATCCTGGTCTGTCCCGCAAGGTCTTAATCAGTTGAGGACAGAGCAAGCTCGCTGCGCGTAGTCTTGGTCTGTCCCGCAAGGTCTTAATCAGTTGAGGACAGAGCAGATTTGCTACGCAAATCCTGGTCTGTCCCGCAAGGTCTTAATCAGTTGAGGACAGAGCAGATTTGCTACGCAAATCCTGGTCTGTCCCGCAAGGTCTCACGTTAACGTGAAAGAACGGGTTGTCATACCGGGCCACGACCCGGTATCCAGTGCATTTGCAGCCATGGATTGCGGATCGGGGTCCGCTTGTGACAGCCATCTTTCATGCTTCGGGGTGGCTTTGTTGTCATGGTTGTTAGTTTTTGAACAGGTCGAGGATTTTTTTCTTTTCCTCGTCCAGCGGCATTGGTAGCAACTGCCGTGGGGCCTGGCTGCCACTTTCTATCCCCAGCGTGGTGATGCCTGCGCCGCCGCTGTATTCATCATAGAACCACTCGCCTGAAGTGTTGACGATGCCCTCGGGAACGGGCATCTCGGACACCGCCACGTCCTTGAGTGCCTTGGCCATAAACTGAATCCAGACTGGCAGGCTTAAGCCGCCACCGGTTTCGCGGCTGCCCAGTTTGCGCGGCGTGTCGTAGCCGATCCAGGTAATGGCCGCCAGCGTGGGTTGGAAACCGGCGAACCAGGCATCCATCGAATCGTTGGTGGTGCCGGTCTTGCCGTAAAGGTCAGGGCGCTTCAGGATCGCCTGTGCTGATGCGGCGGTGCCGGTACGGGTGACCTCCTGCAACAGGCTGTCCATGATGAAGGCGTTGCGGGCTTCGATCACGCGCATCGATTGATCCAGCAGCGCGGGCTGAAATTGTGTCAGTACCTTGCCGCGCTGGTCGGTGACTTTGCTGATGATCCAGGGATTGACGCGATAGCCGCCGTTGGCAAATACCGAATACGCGGTCGCCATTTGCATCGGCGTCACCGATCCGGCGCCCAGCGCCATCGTCAGGTACGGTGGGTGTTTGTCGGCGTCAAAACCAAACCTGGTGATCCAGTCTTGCGCGTTCTGGGCACCCACCACTTGCAAAATCCGGATCGATACCATGTTTTTGGATTTGGCCAGGGCCCGGCGCATCGGCATCGGTCCCTCAAATTTGCCGTCATAGTTTTTTGGTTCCCAGGGTTGCCCGCCAGTCACACCAGCGTCAAAAAACAGCGGGCCGTCGTTGATGATGGTGGCCGGCGTGATGCCGTGCTCGAGCGCAGCCGAATAGATGAACGGTTTGAAGCTGGAACCCGGCTGGCGCCAGGCTTGCGTGACGTGGTTGAACTTGTTCTTCTCGAAGTCGAAACCACCCACCAGCGCGCGGATGGCGCCGCTTTGCGGGTCGATCGCGACAAACGCACCTTCGACCTCGGGCAATTGCGTGATTTCCCAACTGGATTTGGGCGTTTGCACGATACGGATCACCGCACCAGGACGGATTTTGATGTTGGCTGGCGCCTTGTCGGACAGGCCGGAGGTGGCGGGTTGCAGACCGGCGCCGGTGATTTCAATCACGTCGCCGTTCTGGCGTACTGCCCGGATCAGCTTTGGGTTGGCTTGCAGTACCACCGCCGATAGCACATTGCCGTTGTCGGGGTGCTCCTGCAACGCCTCGTCGATGACGTCATCGGCGGCGGCTGGTTCGCCGGGCAGGCTGAGAAACTTTTCCGGACCACGATAGACCTGGCGCCGTTCATAGGACATGATGCCGTTGCGCAGCGCCTCGTAGGCGGCGATCTGGTCGGCCGCGCGCAGGGTGGTGTGGACGTTCAAGCCGCGTGTATAGGTGCCGTCGCCGTACTGGGCGTAGATCAGTTGGCGCACGGTTTCGGCCAGGTACTCGGCATGCACAACGTTGCTGTCACCGCTGGAACGTACCTTGAGCGGCTCCTGTTTGGCGGCCTGCGCTTGGGCGGCGGTAATAAAGCCGTTGTCCTGCATCCGCTCAATGATGTACAACTGGCGGGAGCGGGCGCGCTTGGGGTTGTTAATCGGGTTATAGGCCGAAGGAGCTTTGGGCAGGCCCGCCAGCATGGCGGCTTCGGCGACCGAAATCTGTTGTAGCGGCTTGCCGAAATAGGTTTCGGATGCTGCGGCAAAACCGTAAGCGCGGTTGCCCAAGAAGATCTGGTTCATGTAGATTTCCAGAATCTGGTCTTTGCTGAGCATGTGTTCGAGTTTGAAGGTCAGCAGGATTTCGTAAATCTTGCGGGTGTAGGTTTTTTCAGTGGACAAATACACGTTGCGTGCCAACTGCATGGTGATGGTAGAGGCACCCTGACTCTTGATGCGCCCCAGGTTGGCCAGCGCGGCGCGGGCAATGCCGATGTAGTCCACGCCACCATGCTGGTAAAAGCGTGCGTCCTCAATCGCCAGCACCGCCTGCTTCATCACCACCGGAATTTCTGCGATCGGCGTGAGATGGCGACGTTCCTCGCCAAACTCGCCGATCAGCACGCCCTCGGCCGAGTAGATGCGCAGTGGCAATTTTGGCCGGTAGTCTGCCAGTTCGGAAATATCGGGCAGATTGGGGTAGGCCACGGCCATCGCCAGCCCGACCAGCAGCGCCAGGCTGGCCAAGGACGCCATGAGCAGCCCCAAGGCGATCAATGGCAACTTGAGGGCCCAATGCATCGGTGCGCGCGCTGGCGCAGGGTTGGTGTCGGTCATAAAAAAATAGGCTCGAGGCAAATCAGGTGAGACGCCGGATCACGGGCGCAGAGTATCTCATTGTGTGGCGCGCCTGCACTTGCGGCTTGCTGGGGCGGTAACATACTCGCGTTCAGAGTTCCATGGTTTACCTTTTGGCAACGTTGGCTTTGGAAAAAAAGTCGGAAAATCTTTGCTGAACAACTATCTTGCTGATAGCATTGAAGTGAATTGTCAAAGTGAATTGGCTTTTTCGGCTTCTTTAGGGGTTAATTTTGCTTTCTCTGGGCTCGTTATTTAGTCGTCAACCGGCACCGATGTTTGGTCTGGACTTCAGCTCGTCAAGTGTCAAACTGGTCGAATTGGGGCAGGACAAGGCCGGGCGTTATATTCTTGAAAACTGTGCCACTGTGCCGTTGGAACCGGGCTGGATTACCGAAGGTAATATTGACAAATTTGACGAAGTTGCCAATGCGGTTCGGCGGCTGGTCAAAAAAAGTGGGACCAAGACCAAAAATGTTGTCATGGCCTTGCCGCCATCTGCCGTGATCACCAAAAAAATCGTTTTGTCGGGCGGGCTGACTGACCAGGAGCTGGAAGAACAAGTTGAGTCAGAGGCCAGTCAGTACATTCCGTTTCCGTTGGACGAGGTCAGCCGTGATTTTTGCATCGTTGGTCCCTGCGCCAACGGTTCTGGCGACGTTGATGTGCTGATTGCGGCTTCACGACGTGAAAAAGTGCAGGACAGTCAGGGGCTGGCGGAAGCTGCCGGGCT
>JAQTSL010000176.1 GCA_028711355.1 Rhodoferax sp. | reverse complement strand
CTGGAAACGCTCAAACCCGAAGACCTGGGTGTGGATGTGGCGCCACGCATCAAGACCCTTAAAGTCACCGAGCCGCCCAAGCGCAGCGCCGGTGTCAAGGTGCCCGATGTCGCCACCCTGGTGGCCAAACTGAAAACAGAAGCCAAAGTTATCTAACCCATCCTGTCATCCCGGACCTGATCCGGGATCTATGCGGTTAAAGCCCATGGATTGCGCATCAAGTCCGCAATGACAAATAGCCAGGAGTCCCCATCATGACCATACTTGTTATCGCCGAACACGACAACGCCAGCTTGAAGGCCGCCACGCTCAACACCGTCACCGCCGCTGTGCAGTGCGGTGGGGACGTTCATGTGTTGGTAGCTGGTTTCAACGCTGGCGCTGCCGCTGGCGCTGCCGCCCAAATCACCGGTGTCGCCAAAGTGCTGCTCGTTGAAGCCGACACGCTGGCCCACGCCATTGCCGAAAACGTCACTGCCCAGGTGGTGGCGCTGGCGGCGGGCTACAGCCACATCTTGTTTGCCGCCACCGCCTCGGGCAAGAACATCGCGCCGCGCGTGGCTGCCAAGCTCGATGTGGCGCAGGTGTCCGACATTACCAAGGTGGTCAGTGCCGACACCTTTGAGCGCCCGATCTACGCCGGCAACGCCATCGCCACTGTGCAGGCTACCGATGCGGTCAAGGTGGTCACCGTGCGTGCCACAGGTTTTGACGCGGCGGCGCAAGCGGGGCAAGCGCTGGCAGCTATTGAAGTCGTAGCGGCTGTGGCCACGTCGGCGGCCACCACCTATGTTGGCAGCGAGATCGCCAAAAACGACCGCCCGGAGCTGACGGCGGCCAAGGTGATCGTCAGCGGTGGCCGTGCGCTGGGCTCGCAAGAAAAGTTTAACGAGCTCATGACACCACTGGCCGACAAGCTGAGTGCTGCTATTGGCGCCAGCCGCGCGGCAGTTGATGCGGGTTATGCCCCGAACGACTGGCAGGTCGGCCAGACTGGCAAGATTGTGGCGCCCCAGCTCTACATTGCGGCAGGCATCAGCGGCGCCATTCAGCACCTGGCGGGCATGAAAGACAGCAAGGTGATCGTGGCCATCAACAAAGACCCTGAGGCACCGATCTTCAGCGTGGCCGACTACGGTCTGGTGGCTGACCTGTTTGTAGCGGTGCCAGAATTGACTGCGGCGCTGTAAGCGTTTGGCGGCTATGCCGTTATGCCCTTATGCTTTTTTATGATGTCATTGCGGCCTTGAGCCGCAATCCATCTCCCCTGGCTTGGATGGATGCCGGATCAAGCCCGGCATGACATGACGCCTCACTTATCGGAGTTAGATATGAGCTACACCGCCCCCGTCAAAGATATGTTGTTCAACATCGAGCATCTGGCCCGCATTGACCAGATAGCGCTACTGCCCGGCATGGAAGACTATGGCCTGGAAACCGCGCAAGCGGTGCTGGAAGAAGCCGCCAAGTTCACCGAAGGCGTGCTCGACCCGTTGAACTGGGAGGGCGACAAGAACCCGACCAGTTTCAAAGACGGTGTGGTCACGGCAGCGCCCGGCTTCAAGGACGCGTTCAAACAATACACCGAAGCCGGCTGGCAGGGCTTGCAGCACCCGGTGGATTTTGGCGGCCAGGGCCTGCCCAAGACCATTGGCGCAGCGGTGGGTGAGATGGTCAACAGCGCCAACCTGAGCTTTGCGTTGTGCCCGTTGCTGACCGACGGCGCGATTGAAGCGCTGCTGACGGCGGGCAGCGACGAGCTCAACGCGCGCTATCTTGAAAAATTGGTTAGTGGCCAGTGGAGCGGCACCATGAACCTGACCGAGCCGCAGGCCGGCAGCGATCTGGCAGCGGTGCGCACCAAGGCCGACCCGCAGCCGGACGGCACTTACAAAATTGCTGGCACCAAGATTTTCATCACCTGGGGTGAGCACGACATGGCCGAAAACATCATTCATCTGGTGTTGGCGCGCGTCAACGGGGCACCCGAAGGTGTCAAGGGCATCAGTCTGTTTGTGGTGCCCAAATTTTTGGTCAACGCCGACGGTTCGCTGGGCGCGCACAACGACGTGAACTGTGTATCCATCGAACACAAACTGGGCATCAAGGCCAGCCCGACCTGTGTGTTGCAGTTTGGCGACCATGGCGGTTCTGAGGGCTATCTGGTCGGGCAGGAAAACCGTGGGCTGGAATATATGTTCATCATGATGAACGCGGCGCGTTATGCGGTGGGCGTGCAAGGCATTGCCGTTGCCCAGCGCGCCTACCAGAAGGCGGTGGAGTTTGCCCGCGACCGCGTGCAGAGCCGCCCGGTCGATGGCTCGCTGCCAGCGGCCGGTCCGATCATTCACCACCCGGACGTGAAACGCATGCTGATGACCATGCGCGCTTACACCGAAGGCTGCCGTGCGCTGGCCAGCGTGGCCGCCGCCGCTTACGACGCGGCGCACCACCACCCGGATGCCGATGCGCGCAAACAAAACCAGACTTTTTACGAATTCATGGTGCCGCTGATCAAGGGGTACAGCACCGAGATGAGTATTGAAGTGACCAGCCTGGGCGTGCAGGTGCATGGCGGCATGGGCTTCGTCGAGGAAACCGGTTGCGCCCAGTACTACCGCGACGCCCGCATTCTGCCGATTTACGAAGGTACCACCGCGATCCAGTCGAACGACCTGGTCGGGCGCAAGACCGCGCGTGACGGCGGCCAAGGCGCCAAGGCGCTGGCCGCGCAGGTACAGGCCACTGAAGCGGCGCTGACCGCTACCGGCACGGCGCACGCGCTGGCGGTGGCCAAGCGGCTGACAGCGGCGCGACTGGCGTTTATCGACGTAGTGGACTTTGTCGCGGGCAACACCAAGGCGCACCCGAACGACGTGTTTGGCGGCAGCGTGCCGTACTTGATGTTGGCCGGCAACCTGATGGCTGGCTGGCAACTGGCGCGTGCGTTGCTGGTGGCGCAAGAACAGGTGGCCAAGGGGCAAGACCTGGCTTTCATGCAGGCCAAAATCATCACCGCGCGTTTTTACGCCGACCACCTTTTGACCAAAGCACCCGGCATGCGCGACGCCATTGTGGAGGGCGCGGCGGCAGTCAATGCGCTGGCGCTGGAAGCGTTCTAGTTCCCCTGAAGCTGGCTTTGTGCTGCCCAACATGCAGCATATTTGATAGCTGCTAGCGCTTATTCAATAAGGGCTAGTGGCTATTTTTATTTACAATGTATTGGAGCCATGATGCGCTGTTTGCCCGCTGCTTTAAATGCTGTGCCGTTCCCGGTGATTGGCTCACCCTTGTTCATCATCAGCAACCCCAAACTGGTGATTGCCCAATGCATTAGTGGTGTGGTGGGGGCCATGCCAGCGCTGAATGCGCGTCCGGCTGAACAGTTGCAAGACTGGCTGATCGAGATCACCGAGGCGTTGGCAACGCACAACGCGGCGCACCCAGACCAGTTGGCAGCACCGTTTGCCATCAACCAGATCGTGCACAAAAGCAATGAGCGCCTCGACCACGACATGGCACTGTGCGTCAAGTACCAAGTGCCGATCATCATCACCAGTTTGGGCGCACGCGAAGACGTCAACGCCGCCGCACACAGCTACGGCGGTGTCGTGCTGCACGACGTTATCAACAACCGCCACGCGCACAAAGCGATCGAAAAAGGTGCCGACGGTCTGATTGCGGTGGCGGCCGGCGCCGGCGGCCACGCGGGTGTCAAAAGCCCGTTTGCGCTGGTGCAGGAAATCCGCCAGTGGTTTGACGGCCCGTTGGCTTTGAGCGGCTCAATTGCCACCGGTGGCGCGGTGTTGGCGGCGCAAGCCATGGGCGCGGACTTTGCCTATATCGGCTCGGCCTTTATCGCCACCCATGAGGCGCGTGCGTCCGATGCCTACAAGCAGGCGATTGTCGATAGCAACTCAGACGACATTGTCTATAGCAACCTGTTTACCGGTGTGCACGGCAACTACCTGGCGCCGAGCATTCGCGCGGCTGGACTGGACCCGGATCATTTACCGCAAAGCGACCCCAGCAAAATGAATTTTGGCGGCGATCGTACCAAAGCCTGGAAAGACATCTGGGGCTGCGGCCAAGGCATTGGCGCCGTGACCCAGGTGCAAAGCACGGCTGAGCTGGTGACGCGGCTGAAGGCTCAATACGCTGCGGCGCGCGCACGTTTGTGCCATGTTGTTGGCATATAGCGGTAGCTGAATTAGGAAAAAGGGGACGCTACCCTTTTTTCCTTCTTTTTTTCTTTTTTCCTGTCGGTTCCAATTCTGCGGTTAA
Organism: Rhodoferax sp.; assembly: GCA_028711355.1. Lineage (GTDB taxonomy): Bacteria > Pseudomonadota > Gammaproteobacteria > Burkholderiales > Burkholderiaceae_C > Rhodoferax. The sequence goes on along the minus strand of JAQTSL010000176.1, from coordinate 3,450 downwards.
GTGGGCCAGGTAGAGCCCTGTTCTGGCACCAGCGTGCGCCAGCCGAGCTCGCGTTTGATACGGCAGCGCAGCGTGTCGGCCGGGCCTGCTTCGCCGTGCACCACATAGACCTGGTCGGGGGCTTGGGGCAGGTTGCGCAGCCAGGCCAGCAGTTGGTTGGCGTCGGCGTGGGCCGAAGCCGATTGCAATTGCACCACCTCGGCGTTGATTGCCACGTCTCGGCCATAAATCCGTACGGTTTTGGCACCGCTGGCCAGTGTGGCGCCGCGTGTGCCGGGCGCCTGGTAACCGGTCAGCAGGATCATGTTGCGGTGGTCACCGGCGTAGTGTGACAGGTGGTGCAGGACACGGCCGCCGGTGGCCATGCCGCTGGCCGACAGGATCACCATCGGGCCGTGGCGGCTGGCCAGCGCGCGTGATTCGTCGGTGCTGTTGACCATGGTGGCGCTGTGCGTTAGCGCGTGCGTGTCCTGGTGGCTTAGCCGGTGCTCACCTGGATGGTCTTGAAATAATTGCGTGGTGTGTACCGCCATCGGGCTGTCCAGAAATACCGGCAGCGCGCTGTTCAATGCACCCTTCAGCTTGAGCAGGTGAATGGCGTGCAGCAGCGCCTGTGCGCGACCGACCGCAAACACCGGCACCACCGCCACGCCGCCACGTTTGGCCACGCGCTGCAAGGCCGGTGCCAGTTCAGCCAGCAGGTCTTCGTCGGGGTGGCTGCGGTCGCCGTAGGTGGATTCGATCAACACCGTGTCGGCCTGCGGTGCGTCGTCGGGCGGGCTCATGATCAGGTCGTCTGGCCGCCCCAGATCGCCCGAAAACAGAATGCGCCGACCGGCCACCTCAAGCAGGATGCTGGACGCGCCCAGAATATGCCCGGCCGCCGAAAAGGTGGCCCGCCAGCCTGGAATTGGCGTGATCGTTTTGTGGTAGTCCACCGCCTTGATCAGGTGCAGTGCATTGAGTGCATCCTGGCGCGTGTACAGGGGCAGGGCGGTGTCGTGTTTGGAGAGTTGGTGCCGGTTGACAAAGGCCGCGTCTTCTTCCTGCAAATGGCCGCTGTCGGGCAGCAAGATGCGACACAAATCCTGCGTGCCACGGGTGGCATAGACGTGTCGGCTGTAGCCCTCTTTGGCCAGCAGCGGCAGGTAACCGCTGTGGTCCAGGTGCGCGTGCGTCAACAGCACGGCGTCAATCTGATCGGGTGCCACCGGTAGCGGCGCCCAGTTGCGCAGGCGCAGTTGTTTATAGCCCTGAAACAGTCCGCAGTCCACCAGCAGGCTCTTGCCGTCGTGGCGCACCAGGTACTTGGAGCCGGTGACGGTACCGGCGCCGCCCAGAAAGGTGATATTGACACTCATAGCAAAATTGTCCTAACTTGCATGAAGCCAAGGTGAAAAGGGTAGCGTCCCCTTTTCACCAAGATCAACTGAAGAAGCTCTTGAGCCGATCGGTCCAACTGTCGCCTGAGGGTGAATGTTTGCCGCCGCCTTTCTTGAGCGATTCATCCAGCTCGCGCAGCAATTTGCGCTGGTGTTCGGTCAGCTTGACCGGCGTTTCAACGACGATGTGGCAATACAGGTCGCCCGGGTAACTGGAGCGCACGCCTTTGATGCCCTTGCCGCGCAGGCGGAACTGCTTGCCGGTCTGGGTACCTTCGGGGATGTCGATCGCTGCCTTGCCCGCCAGCGTGGGAACATCGATTTCGCCCCCGAGCGTGGCGGTAACGATGCTGATCGGCACCGTGCAATGCAGGTCGTCACCGTCGCGCTCGAAGATGTCGTGCTTTTTCAGGCGAATTTCGATGTACAGGTCGCCCGGTGGTCCGCCATTGGTGCCGGGCTCGCCATTACCGGCGCTGCGGATGCGCATACCGCTGTCGATGCCCGCCGGGATTTTTACCTCAAGGGTTTTTTGCTTTTTGATCTTGCCTTGGCCGTGGCAGGCGGTGCACGGCTCGGCAATCACTCGGCCGGAGCCGTGGCAGGTGGGGCAGGTCTGCTGCACGCTGAAAAAGCCCTGGCGCATTTGCACCGAGCCGCTGCCACCACAGGTGCCGCAAGATTTGGCCTGGGTGCCGGCTTTGGCGCCACTGCCGTGGCAGGCTTCGCAATTGTCCCAACTGGGAATGCGAATCTGCGCCTCTTTGCCACGAGCGGCTTCTTCCAGCGTGACCTCCATGGCGTAGCTCAGGTCGCTGCCACGAAAGACCTGGCGACCACCGGCGCGGCCGCGTTGCTGGCCAAACATATCGCCAAAAATGTCGCCAAAGGCTTCGGCAAAGCCGCCATAAGCTTCGGCGCCGCCCGGGCCACCGCGCATATTCGGATCGACCCCGGCAAAACCGTGCTGGTCGTAAGCGGCACGTTTTTGCGCGTCTGACAGCATCTCGTAGGCTTCTTTGGCTTCTTTGAATTTTTCTTCCGCTGCCTTGGCCGCGTCACCCTGGTTGCGGTCAGGGTGATGCTTCATCGCCATCTTGCGATAGGACTTCTTGATTTCTTCGTCCGACGCGTTCTTGGGAACGCCCAGCACTTCGTAATAATCTCTTTTTGCCATGGTTTGGTCGTGCTTTTTTTTCAATGCAAACGCCGCGGTGAAGCCGGAGGGACTTCAGCGCGGCGCATATCAGTCGTCAACAAGTGGTGTGGTAGCCGCAGGGTCAGGGCCTTTTGACTTCTTTCACCTCGGCATCGACCACATTGTCGTCCTGGGCCGCGTTGCCGCCATGGTGCGCGTCACCGCCCTCGGGCGCAGCAGCGGGGGCATCGGCACCTTGCTTGGCCTGCACATCGGCGTACATCTTTTCGCCCAGCTTCTGACTGGCTGTCATCAGTGCCGCGCTCTTGTCGTCGATGGCCGCCTTGCTGTCGCCTTTGAGCGCTTGTTCCAGGTCTTTGATGGCCGCTTCGATCTTGTCTTTTTCAGACGCGTCGATCTTGTCACCGTAGTCGGCCAGGCTCTTTTTGACGCTGTGTACCGTGGCTTCAGCCTGGTTTTTGGCTTGCACCATTTCCAGCTTCTTCTTGTCATCGGCGGCGTTGAGCTCGGCGTCTTTGACCATCTGCTGAATCTCGGACTCAGACAAGCCCGAGTTGGCCTTGATCGTGATCTTGTTTTCTTTGCCGGTGCCTTTGTCTTTGGCGCCGACGTGCAAGATGCCGTTGGCGTCAATGTCAAACGACACTTCAATTTGCGGTGTGCCGCGCGCCGACGGCGGAATGCCTTCCAGGTTGAATTCACCCAGCAGCTTGTTGCCGGCAGCGATGTCTCGTTCACCCTGAAAGACCTTGATCGTCACGGCCGGTTGGTTGTCATCCGCCGTAGAAAAAGTTTGCGCAAACTTGGTCGGGATGGTGGTGTTCTTGGCGATCATCTTGGTCATCACGCCGCCCAGGGTTTCAATGCCCAGCGACAGCGGTGTCACGTCCAGCAGCCGCACGTCGCTGC
>JAQTSL010000175.1 GCA_028711355.1 Rhodoferax sp. | reverse complement strand
TATTTGCGGTATGCACTTTCAGCGCCGAACTTCATCGCTCACATTGATCGCATCACTACTGGCGCCAACATCCCACATATCAGCGGCAAAGACATTGCCAGTTTTGAATTGAACCTGCCAAGCCTGGACGCACAAGATCGCATCGTTGAATTCATCGCTGCCTACGACGACCTCATCGAAACCAACCGCCGCCGCATCGCCCTGCTGGAAGAATCCGCCCGGCTGCTGTACCGCGAGTGGTTTGTCCATTTACGCTACCCCGGCCATGCTACGGTGCATGCTAAATCTGGTACGCCCCTTGGCTGGGAAATGGGGGCAATAAGTGACCTGGCCTTGTTTCTGAATCGCGGAATAACGCCCACTTATGACGATGCAGCCAGTGGTTTGGTCATCAATCAGAAGTGCATTCGGGCTGGCCGTCTCAATTTGGCCCCCGCGCGCAGGCAATCCAAAGCCGTGACGCCAGAGCGCCAAATTCAAGTCGGCGATGTGTTGATCAACTCGACTGGTGCCGGTACGCTGGGACGGGTTGCACAGGTCCGAACCTCAATTCCCAATTGCACTGTCGATACCCATGTGACCATCGTTCGGCCGTCTGACAGTAAAAGTGCTGCTTTTCTGGGAGTAGCCCTGCTTGAACTGGAGCCAGTGCTGTCCACCATGGGCATTGGCTCGACCAACCAGTTGGAGCTTGGCCGGGCAGACATTGCAGCCTTACCTGTTCTGGTGCCGCCTATGGCTAGACGAGAGGAGTTTCACGAACTTGTTTGGCCAATTTTTATGCAAGCTGAGACGCTGGCACAAACCAATGCCCTTCTCACCGAAGCCCGCGATGCCCTGCTGCCCAAACTGATGTCCGGCGCGATTCAGGTTTAACCGGCGACGCCAAGCCCACAAGTTGATATCTGCGTTTGGTAATATGACCATGTCAATTCACTCTTGACTCGAACTGGAGACCTTATGCAAACCGCTGAACTCGCTGCGCTGCCGCTTTCTGAGCGTTTGCAGGCCATGGAAATCTTGTGGGGAACCCTGTGCCAGGAACCCGAGCAGGTGCAACCAGTACCCGAGTGGCATCAACAGGTGTTGAGCCAGCGACTGGCGGCACTGGAGACCGGGGGTGAAACCGTCACGCCTTGGGAAGAAGCTAAAGACCGCATTCGTCAGCGCACCCGGCCGGTGATTTCGTCGCAATGAAAGTCGTCCTGAGTTCAAGCGCTGAACAGGATTTGATGGATGGCTTTAACTTTTACGAGCGACAACAGCAAAATCTGGGTGAGTATTTTTTGAACAGCCTGTTTGCCGACATTGACTCGTTGACCTTGTTTGCCGGTATTCATCCCAAGCCGTTTAGAAATTTGCATCGAACCCACGGGCGACGGTTTCCGTTTTCTATCTATTACCGCATTGAAGACGGCGTGGCAACGGTGATGGGTGTGCTCGACAGTCGTCAAAACCCGGACCGCATTCACGCCAAGTTATCCGGACGCGGCTAGACCGCAAATACACGCCATGGCCAGCAGCGACTATTCAGAAGACAACAATATCCAGGAGCCCGTTGCCCGGATGTTTGAAGAGCATTTGGACTGGCGCTCGGTCTATGCTTTTAACGCCGAAACCTTTGGCCCTGATTCGCTGTTGGGCCGCAATAACGACAGCCAGGTGGTGCTGGTGCGCGAGCTTGATGCTGCCCTGGCCCGACTCAACCCCAAGCTGGCCGCCACGGTGCAGGGGCGCACCCAACTGGGTCTGGCGCGTGACCTGTTGCTGGATGCTGACCCAACCAAGACGTTGTTGCAACACAACCAGGCCAAGTGGAAACTATTGCGTGACGGCATCACGCTCAAGGCACCCGGTGGCCGGGGTGAACATGATGTTCACATCACGGTCATTGACTTCAAAACGCCCAGCAACAACGACTTCTTGGTGGTGCGTGAGCTCTGGGTTCAAAGTGGCCCGTTTCGGCGGCGTTGCGATCTGGTCGGGTTTGTCAACGGACTGCCACTTGTCTTTATTGAACTCAAACGCCATGACAAAGGGCTGAAAGCGGCGTTTGATGACAACTACACCGACTACAAAGACACCATCCCGCACCTGTTTCACTTCAACGCCTTGGTGATCGTGTCGAACGGCATCGATGCCAGGTTTGGTTCCATCACCAGCACGTGGGATCACTTCTACCGGTGGAAACGCCTCAATGAAGGCGACCCGGATCCCGCGCCCAAGCACGACGACAAGCCGCTTGAGCCCATTCTGCCGATTTTGTTGCGCGGCATGTGCACCCAAGGTGCGCTGCTGGACATCGTTGAAAATTTCACGCTGTTTGACAGCAGCGAGGAACAAACGGTCAAAATTTTGGCGCGCAACCATCAGTACATCGGTGTCAATAAGGCCATCGACAAGTTGAAGTCCGGTGACGCCAACGTGCAGGCAGGCAAGCTGGGCGTGTTTTGGCATACCCAGGGTAGCGGCAAAAGTTATTCAATGGTATTTTTCTGCCAGAAAGTACATCGCACGCTGTCGGCGGCTTACACCTTTGTGCTGCTGACCGACCGTGTGGAACTTGACACGCAGATTTACACCACCTTTGTGGGCTGCGGTGTCTCTACCAACCAGGGCGACAAGGCCACCGGGGCCGACGGGCTGGAGCGTTTGCTGCGCGACCAGGACCGGCGCTATGTGTTTAGCCTGATCCATAAGTTTCGCAAACGGGTCACCGAGCCTTGGACCGAGCGGCGCAACATCATTGTTTTGTCCGACGAGGCGCACCGCACGCAGTACGGGCGGCTGGCCACGCAGATGCGCATGGCTTTGAAGCAGGCCTGCTTTATGGCCTTTACCGGCACGCCACTGATTGACGGCAAAGAGCGCCACGAGACCGAAAAGGTATTTGGCCCTTACGTCTCGGTATATGACTTTCAGCGCGCCGTGGCCGACGGTGCGACCTTGCCGCTGTATTACGAAAATCGTGGTGAAAAGCTGCGCATTACCGACCCCACCTTGAATCAGCGCATTGAAGAACGCATCGATGCCGCCCGGGCTGATGGTGAGCTGACCGAAGAACAAGAAGCCAAGCTCTACCGGGAACTGGCACGCGACTACCCAGTGTTCACCTCGGACACCCATTTGAACGATGTAGCCACGGACTTTGTCGAGCATTATCACCAGCGCTGGAGGCTGATGGAGCCGCCAGTCAAGCAAGGGGAATCGCCCAAATATGGCGGCAATGCCAAGGCCATGCTGGTCTGCATCGACAAGGTGACTTGTGTCAAGATGGCCATGCGCATCAACGCCAAGTGGAAAGAAAAAATTGAACGACTAAGGGCCACCCTGGCTGCTGAGCAGCTTAAGTTTGAAGCAAAAGGCTTGCCGTTTCCCTCTGGACTCTTGCGTGATGCCGCCAAGATTAATTGGATGATGGACACGCAGATTCACCCGGTGTTTAGCCCTGAGCAGAACGAGGTCAAAGACTTTGCCGCCGAGGGCATTGACGTGCGCCCTTACCGGGAGGTGATCGTCAACGGCATTGGCGGCAAAAAGATTGACGAATGCTTCAAAGACGGCAAGCACCCGTTTCGGGTGGCCGTGGTCTGTGCCATGTGGCTGACCGGGTTTGATGTGAAGTCGCTGGCCACTTTGTACCTGGACAAGCCCATGAAGGGCCACACGCTGATGCAGGCTATTGCCCGCGTGAACCGGGTGGCAGCCAACAAGAAGAACGGCCTGGTCATCGACTACAACGGCATGCTCAAGAGTTTGCGCAAGGCGCTGGCCACCTATGCCCAGGGCGACAAGGGTTCACCCGCTGACCCGCTGTTGGACGAAGACCAAGCCCTGGCTGAATACGCCTTGTCCATTGATAAGGTGCAGGCCCACCTGAGCACGGTTGGCTACGCGCTGAATGCGCTAGTGCAAGCAGAAGAGGGCGCTCAAACCTGGCAACAATTGCTGTTGGCTCAAAAAGCGGTGAGCACGTCACCTGAGACAAAAAAGACGTTTCAGGTGCTGGCTGAGGATGTGTTTGACCGCTATCGGGGGCTGTTTCCAAACCCTGGTGTGTTCAAGTTTGAACCGCAGGAAAACGCGATCACTGCGCTTTACAACTTGCTGCAAAAACCAAAGCCACAGGCTGACGTTGCGGCCATCATGCAAGACATCCGCGGCATCATTGACACGGCTTTGGAGTTGACACCCAAGGCAACCACACCGCACGTGTCTGACAAGCGCTACGACCTGTCAGCGATTGATTTTGGACGGCTGAGTGCCGAATTTGCCTAGTCCGCCTACCAGGAAACCGTGCTGCTGACCCTGATGGAGCGCATTGCGGCCCGGCTCGAGCAGATGCTGCGCGCCAACCCAGGCCGGGTTGATTTGTACCAGCGCTATCAGGCCATCATTGCCGAGTACAACCACGACAAGGACGATGCCCAGATTCAGCGCGTGTTTGACGACTTGCTCAAACAGCACGAGGCCATGAATGTGGAAGAGCGGCGCTATGTGCGTGAAGGCTTTGCCAACGAAAAAGTGCTGGCGGTGTATGACTTGCTATCCAAAGACAAGTCGTCATTGACCAAAGCTGACATTGAAAAGATCAAAGCTGTGGCTCGGGAACTGATGGAAACCCTCGAAATGCGACGCCTTGAAATGGGCGACCTGCGTGACCGGGCAGCGGCGCAAGCGCAGATGAAAGCCGCCATCATCGACCGGCTGCTCACCGGTCTGCCAGAGCCGTATTCCAGCGATGACATTGAGCTGCGCGCCGAAGTGGTGTTTGCGTATGTGCAGCAGCAGATGGTGTCCGCTGCGTTTCATTGAGGTCGCCTGATAGCCGCTGAGCCCTTGGTTGATCGCGGCACACTCCGCGCCAGTGCAGCACGAGCTAGCGCAGTCGCACCCCTGTGTGCGCAAGCGAACAGACCCAGCGGCTGATCGCCCTTAACGTGACCCCTAAGCAGCCCTGGCGCCTTTTGCGGCTGGCGCTGTTTTCACTTTAAGGATCGATCATGAAAGATTTCCCCTTCACACACGCCCAGCAGTGGGTGCGTGCCCAGCTTGCACAAGTCCTTGCGCTTTCAACCACGGCGGCCTGACATGCTGCACTACGCCGTTGTATTTTTTGTCATCGCCCTGATCGCGGCGCTGTTTGGCTTTGGTGGCATTGCTGCCGGAGCCGTCAGCATTGCCAAGATTTTGTTTTTTGTGTTCCTCGCCTTGGCGGTACTGAGCTTTATCTTTGGCTCCACCAGGCGCAACTAAATCCCCATCACAGCGCATTCATTTCACATAAGGAAAAAAATCATGTTTCTCAATAAACCAGTCGAAAAATCCGGCGTGCTTGACCAGGCCGCAGAGTCGGTTGATCAAACCATCCAATCCACCCAACAAGTGGCCAATGACGCGCTAGAGGCGCTGACGCAGGCGATGCAAGAGCTGCGCCATCAGGCCATGCCGCTGCTTGAGCGCGGCGCAGATAGCCTGCATCAGACCACGCACCAGTTGCGTGTCAAGGCCGAGCGTGTTTCAGAAAATGCCGCCGACCAGATCCGGCATGATCCGCTCAAGTCGGTGCTGATCGCCGCGGCAACCGGTGCTGCCCTGATGGCACTGGTCAATCTGGTCAGCCAGGCGCGTGACCGTCGTTAAAACGCTCTGGTCGGCTTCTTATGCCTCCCTTGCTGATACTGTTGCTGACCAAGCCACACTTGCTGGTCGATCATGCGCAGGCCTATGGTGCGCTTTTTTTCGAAGCGTGCACTCAGGCGCACCACGAGTGGTGGCGACGGATGCTGCTACAGGTTGCGGCTCTGGTTTGCCTGGCTGCGACTGTCGTCCTGGCAGGCACCGCCACCTTGCTTTGGGCTGTGACCCCCGAGTCACAGATTCATACGTTCTGGGTGCTTTATGCCGTGCCTCTGGTGCCACTGATCGTGGCGCTGGTTTGCCTGGTGCTGTCGCGCCAACATTCACCCTGTGAAAGATTTGGCCAGTTGGTGCAGCAACTACGCTGCGACCTGGCCTTGGTGCGCCAAGCGCAGTCCAGATGACTACCGCCTGCAATGCCAGCGATCGCTTGACGCAGTCACGCCAACGGCTCCAACTCGCCCTGTCTGGGCAAGGCGCTGCAACCGGTGACGAACGGCTAACGCAACAGCCACTGCAAATCAGTTTGGGCCTGGCCCAGCAGGTCGCCCAATGGACGCTGCAGCCGATGGCACAGCGGCATCCCTTCAGACTGGTGGCCGGTGCAGCGGCGCTGGGTGGTTTGCTGGTTTTGGCGCGCCCGTGGCGCTGGTCTGGCCTGCCGCCTGCACTCACCAGTCTGCTGCTGCCGCTCGTGTTGGAAGTCGTGCGCCACAAGCACACGCCAACGCCCAGCAGGCCCACCCATGCGCCATAGCGTCATAGCGCCATAGATCCATAGCGCCCTAAGCTCATTACGCCGATGTCAGACCAGCACCCACCGCCCGCTGTGCCTCTGGTTGTCAAAAATCGTGCGCTGCCGTTGCTGTTGGTGGGGGTGTCGATTGCACTTTGCGCCATTTTGCTGCCGTTCTTTGGAGCGATTCTGTGGGGGTCGATCCTGGCGCTGATGTTTGCACCGCTGAACCGCTGGTTGCTGCCCCGGGTGCGCCAGCGCCCGACGCTGGCGGCACTGCTGACCATCATGATTGTGCTGGTGATGGTGGTCTTGCCGCTGGTCTTGCTGGTCGCCTTGCTGCTCAGTCAGGCGTCTGACTTTTACCTACAACTGCAAAGCGGCGAGATCAACCCGGCACAGTATTTTCGTCAGGTTTTTAACGCACTTCCAAGCTGGGTCACGGCCGTGCTGGACCGGTTTGGGCTGGTCAGCTTCAACACCCTGCAACGCCGGCTCACAGCCGCGCTGACGCAGGGTACCCAGGGCGTTGCCACGCAGACCTTCAATGTCGGGCAAGTGACCTTTGAATTCATCGCCAATGTGTTTATCGCCCTGTACCTGGCTTTCTTTTTAATCCGTGATGGCAACGCCGTTGGACGCTCAGCCTGGCAAGCGATCCCGCTGGCGCCCGAGCACAAAAAAGCGCTGCGTGAAAAATTTGCCACCGTGATCCGCGCCACCGTCAAAGGCAACCTGCTGGTGGCCTTGATTCAAGGTGCGCTGGGCGGGCTGGGCTTTGCCGTACTGGGGGTCAGTGGCTCGCTCATTTGGGCGGTGCTGATGGCCTTTCTATCGTTGCTGCCCGCGGTGGGGGCTGCTCTGATCTGGGGCCCCGTGGCACTGTATTTTTTGTTTGCTGGCGAGTTCGGTAAATGCCTGGCACTGACCGCCTACGGGGTGCTGGTGATTGGCCTGGTGGACAACTTGCTACGCCCGATTTTGGTCGGCCGCGACACCCGTATGCCTGACTATGTGGTGATGATCACCACGCTGGGCGGCATGGCGGTGTTTGGCATCAATGGTTTTGTGCTGGGGCCGGTCATCGCCGCCATGTTTATCGCGGTCTGGCACATCCGGGCCACGACCTTGGCCGACAAATAGCGCTGCGTGCACCAGCGCACAGACCCCACGCCACGCAACATTTATAACTTCAAGCATCAAAAGTAATTTCACGTTTGATGCTTAAGTTCACCGGAGTAAATCATGACCCCTTATGCAAGACACTGGGCCCTGGCCCTGGGCACGACCGCCGCGCTACTGGGTGTTGCGGCATGCAGCAGCCTCAAAACCCCCGCCACCGCTGATGTCGCCGTCAGC
>JAQTSL010000174.1 GCA_028711355.1 Rhodoferax sp. | reverse complement strand
CATGGCTGGCACTGGCGCGCTGGCCTTGCAACTGAAACCAGAAATCCTGAATCGGCCGATCAATCAGACCCAGTGCCTGGCTTTGCCAGAGGGCCTCGGCCAGGCCAAATCCCATCACGGCAAACAACAGCAGCCATCTCAGGCGCTTGAATTGCCGCGTGCTGATGGCCCCGATTTTGAGCAAATTATTCCACCTCGATGCGCAATTCACGTTCAGCCAGGCGTTGCTTTTCATCTTGCACTTGCAGAATCAAGCGATGTTTGCCAGCAGGAATTTTGGCGTTATCCAAGGAAAAACCATCAGGGGTAACTTTGACAAACTCGGTGATACGGTTGGTGATGTCAAACTTGAAAGCGCCGTACATCACTTTGAACGTGGCCGGGTCAATCGCCGCGTCTGACAGACTTTTGAATTTAACGTCGATGCCGAACGGAGCCTTGACGATGCTCTGGGCATTGGCCTGCGGTTTGAGGATGTCAATCAACGGCACAACGGCGCGCACGCGCACCACCTTGCGCGCATTGAACCCGGCCTCTCCCTGGTAGGCGATGGCCTCTTCAGGGGTGACCAGCCAGTTGTCGGATGCCGTCTTCTGGATGCCAGTTTTGGCGTTGGCCTGGGCCAACAAAATCCGGTGGGAACTGATGTCCATCAAATCATTGGCAGCCACCGGAAAAGCGCTACACGCGACTGTCAGAATAGCCGCCATCTGATGTTTGAAAAGCATTATTTCACCTCCCGAATCGTCACCATTTTGGCTCCATAAGCGTCCGAGCACAGTGATTTTGGCCGCGCCTGACTTGAGCCTGAACAGACCGGACTGGCACCAAATTCGCTCGCCGTCATCAAGGCGCCCAACTGCGCCCTGCCCGATGCATCATTGAGCGACACCACAAAAGGCCCAGCCCTGTTTTTCTGCAAAGCCCGCAAATTGCGCGGTGCGTCTGCAACCAGCACCAGCAAACTGTCTTGGCCCTCAGGACCACTGGCCTTGACCCGCCAATTGGCGCGTGGCAAATGCAGTATCTGGCCGGCTGCAAGCTGATTGTCCTGGTCCAGGTCATTCGGAAACAGCATATAAAGTGACTGGTTGTCAGAGCCCGCCAGCGCCACATACACGTAGCCCGGCCGGTCTGACTGCACTGAAAACTCCAGCGCATCGCGGCCGATGATGAGTTGATCCTGGCTCACGTTGACATTGACCTGACGCTTGGCATCGCGCTGATCAAACATCTGACGCAGTGCTTGTTCGCCAGTGAGCGTGAGCTTTTCCGACACCGATCCGGCCACGGCATCTTTGCTGAACCAGGCTGGCACAAAGCCGGCATTGCCATTGAGCACCAGGTGATGGGCCTTGAAGCTGGGGTCTTTGGCCAGCCGTCTGTCAATTTTCCCCTGGGCGCACTGGCGTATTTCTTCCATGCTGACAGCACCCGAACCGTCCAGGTCACGGGCTTCGCGCAACATGCAATCTCGCATGAATTGGGTCGCCAGGCCACCTTTGCGCTCGTCGTCAAAACTGATTTCGTTGTGGCGCGATGCGCTCACGTGAATGATGTCCTGCGACAACACCCCTTTGGCAGCCGTTTCCGTCTCCAGGCTTCTGGTTTTGATGTTGACAGGGCGAGCACATTCCAGCGAAATCGCCGCCGACCTGGCACGCAACATACCCTCTGGTTCAGCCTTCTCAGACAAACTGCGGGTGCGTACCGAAGTTGCCGCTTGCACCACCCCGCCGGAATGGCAGGCATCAATCATGACAAACAGTTTGTCGGTCTTGCGGGTGATGGCATTGAGATTTTCCGCCATCTCACGGTTCGAGATGGTGCCTTGCGCGGCACCATCGTAAGCCAGCAGCGCTTCCACACAACCACCCGCCTGAGTATCGGGATTGCGTGTGCCATGGCCCGAAAAATGAATATAGACTCGGTCGCCTTCTTGCACACGCTGGGTCAATTCAAGCAAGGCCTGGCGAATCCCGTCGCCGGTGGCTTGTTCATCTTCAAGGTACTGGATATTTTCGGTAGGTACCTGCAGTGCTTGCGCGATTTGAGTCGCCGATTGCTTGTCCACCCTGGCGCCAGGAAGTTCGGGTAACTGCGTATTGGCGTACCGGCTGACCGTAATGATCAAGGCGTGGCGATTGCTGCGCGCTGGTAGCAGGGCGTCGCTTGCTGTGGCAGTTTGGGCAGCCAGCGTCATGACGGTGCCGAACCACAAGCCAAGCAGCAAACAAACCGGTTTGAATTTCATGGTGTCAGCTCTGATTGAGTTGGTAAGGAATACCCATCACAGACAAAAACACACTGTTCCAGAGAATCCGCGTGTCAATCAGTCCAGATTAACAATTTGGACACGCCGATTTTCAGCGGCAAAAGGTTGCCGTGGATTGGCCAGTGCCGAACTGCCTTTGCCCACTACCTGCAAACGCAGCAGCGAAACACCCTGTTTAACCAAAAAATCACGCACCGACTGGGCCCGCACCAAGCTCAATTTCTGGTTGTAAGCAGCGGCGCCCTTGGCGTCGGTATGCCCCTCCACCACGAAATGTGCGTCTTGCAGTTGATCCGAGTTGAGCGCCTGAACCAGCAGCAGCAAAAGCTGACGGCTGTCAGTGCGAATATTGGCGGAGTCGTAATCAAATTCAATTTGCAACGATAAAGTCGCATGCTCGGAGACCGGTATAGCGTTGCTGGCGGGTATTGGCGCAACGGGTACCGCGACAGCTTGTGCCGCTGGTGCCACGACAGGTGTCGAAGCTGGTGGCGCTGGCTCAGGGGGTGCGGCCACGACCACTGGAACTTGCGGTTGAACGGGGGTTGCTGTGGCCGGGCTCACAGGCACCACTGATTCAACCGTCAGGTTTCGCATACGACGCGTTTGGGCCGGTTTTTTGAGTTGCTCAATCATCTGATTGGCGCTCAGCCCGCCAACCGCCGCAGGAGCCCCTGCTTGCGCCGAAACGCAACCGCAAACGCCGCCCAACAACAGCAGAGCGGCCCATCTCAAAGTAGTCATTTATTTCTTGCGTTTCACAAAAACAACCTTGTCAACCACCGAATCGCCTTGATCATCCTGCCTGAGAATAATTTCAGCATCGTAGTCTTGCGCAGAATTGAACTGCGCCTGATTGGACATATCCTTGATGGTTTTGTTGGCAGACCATAGGCTACTAATCGCGCTGATCAACAAAAACGGACTCTTGGCGGTCAAACTCGACTTGGGTGGCACCACTTTGACGGTACCGCCGCCAGACTCTACCGACGCCATCCAGCGTTGCAGCCGTTCCGGCAAAGTGCTGGGGGTGACCCGATCATAAAAACTGACATCCACCTTGGGTAAAGGTGACGACAGCGAGCCTGTCAATTCTCTGTCAAAGCCCTGCCAGTCAACAAACGTCAATTGTTCTTTGGCCACCGCCTGAGTTGCTGGCTGACCTGGGTTACTGACACAGCCCCACAACGAAGTTAGCAAACAAAGGCAAGCAACCCATTTGAAAGTATGACTGTGATTCATAAGGCATCCTTTTGTTTCAACATTTGACAATCGGTACGAAAAAAAATGTAGCTCAAGTGCCGGTTTGAACTGATTGACTAGTCAACTGTAGCACTCCCCATCTTCCAGGACGCACGACCGCGTGAAGCTATCTATACTTTACCTGGCGCAACGCTTTGTTTCCATAGCATAAGGCACCCTCACCATGATCGAAGAACTGAGCCGCCTGCTGGCCGTCAATGGCTACATTCCCCACGGTTATTGCCTGAGCTGGTCGCCCACGCTGGTGTTTACCTTTGTGGTCAGCGATCTGCTGATTTTTTTGTCTTACTTTTCCATGCCGTTGGCGCTGATCTACTTTGCCCGTAAACGGCAAGACTTTCCCTACCGCTGGTTGTTGTGGCTGTTTTCGGCCTTCATCATGGCCTGCGGCGCCACCCATCTGATGGGCGTGGTGGTACTGTGGCAGCCGATGTACGGCCTGGATGCCCTGCTCAAGGCGATCACCGCGGTAATTTCGGTGGGCACCGCGATTGCGCTGTGGCCGCTGCTGCCACACGCGCTCAAGCGGCCCAGCCCGACGCAATGGCGTCGGGCCAATGAAGCCCTACAACGCGAAATTGGGCAACGCCGGCAAGTCGAAAACGCGCTCAGGGTAGCCAATGCGCAAGCCGAGGAAAACCTGCAAAGAAAAGTGCTGTTGCTGGCCGCCATTGTCGAGTCGTGCAACGAGGCCGTGATCGGCAAAACACTCGACGGCACCATTGCCACCTGGAACCGCGCCGCCGAGAAAATTTTTGGCTACAGCGCGCAGCAGATGATTGGCCAGAGCGCCAGCCGTCTGATACCGCCCGAGCGCCTGCATGAAGAGCACGATTTTCTGGCCTGCGTTCTGCACGGCGAATCGATCTTTCAATTTGAAACGCAACGTGTCCGCCAGGATGGCGCTCTGATCGATGTGACGTTTACCGTGTCGCCGATTCTGGATGAAAAAGGGCACGTCTGCGGCGCCTCCATTGTTGCCAGCGACATCACCGAGCGCAAGCGCGCGCATGCCGAGCTGCAACGCATCAGCCAAGAACTGCGCATGCTCAATCAGACGCTGGAAGCACGTGTGACCGAACGCACCGCTGAGCTGGCGCAAGCCAACGCGCTGCTGGCCGAGTCAGGTGCCGACCTACAGCGTTCCAACCGTGAGCTGGAACAGTTTGCCTATGTGGCCTCGCACGACCTACAGGAGCCGCTGCGCATGGTGGTGGGTTTTGTTCAGTTGCTCGAAAAGCGCTTGGCTGACAAGCTCGACAGCGAAACTTCCGAGTTCATGGCGTTTGCGGTCGATGGCGCATTGCGTATGCAAAAGCTGATACAAGACATTCTGACCTATTCGCGCGTCAGCAACCGCGGCGCCCCCCCCGCCACGGTTGACAGCGCGCTAGCGGTCACTGATGCGCTGGTGCTGCTGGGCAACAAAGTGACCGATAGTGGCACGCTGGTGCAGGCTGAGGGTTTGCCGCTGGTGCGCGCTGATCGCACGCAACTGGTGCAGTTGTTTCAAAACCTGATTGGCAACGCCATCAAGTTTTGCCGGGATGGCGCGCCCAAAATACAAATTCAAGCGGTCCGCCAGGGAGCGCAATGGCGCTTTAGCATGACCGACAACGGCATTGGCATTGCGCAAGAATACCGCGAGCGCGTCTTTGGCATTTTTCAGCGCTTGCATACGCGCCAGGAATATGAAGGCACCGGTATCGGCTTGGCCATTTGCAAGCGCATTGTCGAGCGCCATGGCGGTACCATCGGGGTTGAGGCCGCGAGCGGTGGCGGCTCAACTTTCTGGTTCACTCTTGACGCGGAGCCAAGTACATGAATGCCGACAACAGCCACAGCCGTTTGATCGAAATCTTGCTGGTTGAAGACAACCCTGGCGACGTGCTGCTAACGCGCGAAGCCATGAAGGCAGGCAAGTTACGCAACCGCCTAAGCGTAGCCAGCGACGGCGAGCAAGCCATGGCTTTTTTGCGCCGCCAGGGCCGCTTTGCCGACGCACCGCGCCCCGACCTGATTTTGCTTGACCTGAACCTGCCGCGCAAAGATGGGCGCGAGGTACTGGCCGAGCTTAAGGCCGACCCCTGCCTGAAAAGTATTCCGGTGGTGGTGCTGACCACTTCGGCGGCCGACCAGGATGTGCAGCGCGCGTATGACCTGCACGCCAATTGCTTTATTACCAAGCCGGTCGATTTCAACCAGTTTATGCGGGTGGTTCAGCAGATCGACGAATTCTGGATCAATCTGGTCACCTTGCCCCGAAAGTAAGGCTGTGGCGTCCAACACGATTGCGCCGGTCCGTCTGCTGTTGCTGGAAGACAACCCGGGTGACTTCCGACTGGTGCAGGCCAAGTTGGCCGATGCCGCTTCGGGTGCCTTTGTCATCACCCATGCCGTGCGGCTGGCCGATGCGCTGAAGTTGCTTGACAGCGCGCCTTTTGACGTGCTGCTGTCGGACCTGAGTTTGCCCGACAGCGACCGGCTTGACACCGTGGGCACGCTGGTGCGCCATGCACCCCATTTGGCTTTGGTGGTGCTGACCGGCTCCAATGACGACGCCATGGGCCAACTGGCCATCGGGCAAGGCGCCCAAGATTACCTGGTTAAAAATGACAGCAGCGGCGGACAAATTGCCCGCACCCTGCGCTATGCAATGTAGCGCAAAGCGCTTGAGCTGGCGCTGCGCCAGGCCAACACCACGCTCGAGTCGCAAGTGGCGGCGCGCACCGCCGAGCTCAAAGCCAGTCTGGACCAGTTGGCCGCCAGTTTGGCCAACTCCCAGGCTCTGACCGCCTCTGCGGCCGATGCCATCATTACGTCCGATGCAACGCAGACCATCCTGAGTTGGAATGCGGCAGCGGAACGCATTTTTGGCTACACCGAAAGCGAAGCACTGGGCCAAGGCTTGTCCCTGATCATCCCACCGCACTACCGCGCCCGGCATGAATTTTCCATGGGACGTGAATGCAGCGCTGACAGAAAAGGCCGGGCCGGTAAAGCGCTTGAATTGGCAGGCCTGACCAAGGCCGGGCTAGAGTTGCCAATCGAACTTTCGGTCTCGTCGTGGAACGGCACCCACGGCAAAATGTTTGCCGCCATCATCCGCGACATCACCGAGCGCAAGCGCTCCCAGGAAGAAATTCAACTGGCGGCCAGCGTTTTCACTTTTGCCCGCGAAGGCATCATGATCACTGACCCACAAGGCACCATCCTGCAGGTCAACGAATCGTTCAGCCGCATCACTGGCTATAGCCGTGAAGAAGCGGTCGGACAATCTCCACGGATACTCAGATCGGGTCGGCAGGACCCACCGTTTTACGCTGCACTGTGGCGCGGTCTGATCGAAAATGCCCATTGGAGTGGCGAAATTTGGAACCGGCATAAAGACGGGACGGTTTTCGTTGAATTGCTCACCATCAGCGCCGTCAAAGACAACCAGGGCCACACCCGGCAGTATGTCGCCCTGTTTACCGACATCACGCTACAGAAGCAGCACCAGCATCAACTCGAGCACATCGCCCACCACGATGCGCTGACCGATCTGCCCAACCGCACCTTGTTGTCCGACCGTTTGCAGCAGGCGATGGTGCGGGCGCAACGGCAAGGCCAAAAACTGGCGGTGGTGTTTATTGATCTGGACGGCTTCAAGACCATCAACGACCGTTACGGTCATGAAATTGGCGATCGGTTTCTGATCGCCCTGGCCGCGCGCATGAAGCAGGCGCTGCGCGAAGTTGATACCCTGGCGCGTATGGGCGGCGATGAGTTTGTCGCCGTGTTGGCAGACCTGATCGATAGCGCCAGCAGCCTGACCATGCTAGATCGCCTGCTGACGGCTGCCTCACAAGCGGTCGAGGTGGACACCCTGGTGCTACAAATTTCGGCCAGCATCGGCGCCACGTTTTACCCACAGGCGCAAGAGCTGGATGCCGACCAGTTACTGCGCCAGGCCGATCAGGCCATGTACCAGGCCAAAGTGGCCGGCAAAAACCGCTACCACGTCTTCGACGCGGAGCAGGACAGCAGTATCCGCGTTCACCACGAAAGTGTCGAACGCATCCGGTTGGCGCTGCAGCAGAACGAATTTGTCTTGTGTTACCAGCCCAAGGTCAATATGCGCAGCGGCAAGGTGATTGGCGCCGAGGCGCTGGTTCGCTGGCAGCACCCGGACCGTGCTTTGTTGTCGCCCGCCACTTT
>JAQTSL010000173.1 GCA_028711355.1 Rhodoferax sp. | reverse complement strand
CCCGATTTCCCCACCGCCGGCATCATCTACGGCATTGAAGGCGTGCGCGACGGCTACCGCACCGGCCGTGGCCGCGTGGTCATGCGCGCCAAGTGCCATTTTGAAGATATCGACAAAGGTCAGCGTCAGTCGATCATCGTTGATGAGATCCCGTACCAGGTCAACAAAAAGACTTTGCAAGAGCGCATGGCTGAACTGGTGCACGAGAAAAAGCTTGAAGGCATCAGCCACATCCAGGACGAATCCGACAAGTCTGGCATGCGCCTGGTGATTGAGCTCAAGCGTGGCGAAGTGCCCGAGGTGGTGCTTAACAACCTGTACAAGCAGACACAGTTGCAAGACACGTTTGGCATGAACATGGTGGCGCTGGTCAACGGCCAGCCCAAGTTGTGCAACCTGAAGGATCTGATCAGCGTCTTTTTGAACCACCGCCGCGAGGTAGTGACGCGGCGCACCGTGTTTGAGCTGCGCAAGGCGCGCGAACGCGGCCATGTGCTCGAAGGCCTGGCCGTGGCCCTGGCCAACATTGACGAATTCATCCGCATCATCCGCGAAAGCCCGACCCCGCCGGTAGCCAAGGCCGAGCTGATGACCCATGCCTGGGACAGCCAGTTGGTGCGCGAAATGCTCACCCGTGCCCGCGCCGACGGCGGTGTGGTGAGTGCCTACGACTATCGCCCCGAAGGCCTGGAGCGCCAATTTGGCATGGGCCAGGACGGCCTGTACCGCTTGAGCGAAACGCAAGCGGGCGAGATTTTGCAAATGCGCCTGCAGCGTCTGACCGGGCTGGAGCAAGACAAGATCGTCGCCGAGTACAAAGAGGTGATGGGCGAGATTGACGACCTGCTGGACATCCTGGCGCGCCCTGAGCGCGTATCTACCATCATCGGCAACGAGCTAACTGCCATCAAGACCGAATTTGGCCAGACCAAGCTGGGTGCGCGGCGCTCATTGGTTGAGCATTCGTCGTTTGACTTGTCCACCGAGGACCTGATCACGCCCACCGACATGGTGGTTACGCTGAGCCACAGCGGTTACATCAAAAGCCAACCCTTAAGCGAATACCGAGCGCAGCGTCGCGGTGGACGCGGCAAACAGGCCACCGCCACCAAAGAAGACGACTGGGTGGATCAGCTCTTCATTGCCAACACGCACGACTACATCCTGTGCTTTTCCAACCGCGGGCGGCTCTACTGGCTCAAGGTCTGGGAGGTCCCGCAAGGTTCACGCGGTTCGCGTGGGCGACCGATCGTCAATATGTTTCCGCTGCAAGAGGGCGAAAAAGTGACCGTGGTGCTGGCACTGACCGGCGAGGCCCGTACCTTCCCGGACAACCGCTACGTGTTTATGGCCACCAGCATGGGTACGGTCAAAAAGACGGCGTTGGACGAGTTTTCCAACCCGCGCAAGGCCGGCATCATTGCAGTCGATCTGGACGATGGCGACTTTTTGATTGGCGCGGCGCTGACCGACGGTCAGCACGACGTGATGCTGTTTTCTGACGGCGGCAAAGCAGTGCGTTTTGATGAAAACGACGTGCGCCCGATGGGCCGCCAAGCGCGCGGCGTGCGCGGCATGACGCTCGATGAGGGGCAAACGGTGATCGCCATGCTGGTGGCCGAGGATGAAAAGCAAAGTGTGCTGACCGCCACCCAAAACGGCTACGGCAAGCGCACCAACATCGCCGAATACACCCGCCACGGTCGTGGCACCAAGGGCATGATCGCGATCCAGCAAAGTGAACGCAACGGCCGTGTGGTGGCGGCCACGCTGGTGCACGCCGACGACGAAATCATGCTGATTACCGACACTGGCATCCTGGTACGCACCCGCGTTGCCGAAATTCGTGAACTTGGCCGTGCCACCCAGGGCGTAACGCTGATCGGGCTGGATCAAGGCTCAACCCTCAGCGGCTTGCAACGCATTGTTGAAAACGATGTCCAAGGGCCAGATGAATCCGCTGTGCCCAATGAGCCTGAGAGCCCGGCGGATGCTGCAAAACCGATGGATGCAACTGATGATGAGGTGTGAAAATGGCACTATTGACGTTAAGTGGCCTGCAGTCCAGCGTCCAGC
Organism: Rhodoferax sp.; assembly: GCA_028711355.1. Taxonomy (GTDB): domain Bacteria; phylum Pseudomonadota; class Gammaproteobacteria; order Burkholderiales; family Burkholderiaceae_C; genus Rhodoferax. The sequence continues at coordinate 5,662 of JAQTSL010000173.1, read as the reverse complement.
GTGGCGTTTGCGCGGGCCTGCTTATTTTTAGTTTGGTAGCCAGCGCCTACGCGCAAACTCCAGCGGCGGGCGATGCGCAGCGCTGGCGTGAAGTGGATCTCCATGCTCTGGCGGCACCGGCCTCGGTCGAGCAAGACATGACGGCCTTGACCTCTTATCTGACCGACCGTTTTACCAAGCCCGAGGAAAAGCTGCGTGCCGTTTACCGCTGGGTCACCGACCGCATTGCCTACGATGTCGCAGCCTTCTACGCCGATCGTTCCAGTTTCGAACGCCCGGGCGATATTTTGCAGCACCGGGTCAGTGCCTGTGAAGGCTACTCAGAGCTTTACGGTGCCATGCTGCACCAGGCCGGGGTACCTGTGCTGCGCATCAATGGCTATGTGAAAGACTCGCGTCACCTGGCGGGTGAACCCTACCTGAAAACCAATCACGCCTGGAACGCAGTGCAAATCAACGGCCAGTGGCGGCTGATCGATGCCACCTGGGGCGCGGGCTATGACGACGGCGCGCGCTTTGTCAAACGCTTTGAACCCAATTATTTCTTGACCGACCCAGCAACATTGAGCCTGAGTCATTTTGCAGAAAATCCGACCTACCGATTTCAAAACCGCACCACCACCCTGCGTGAATTTGAACATTTGACGTATGTGCCAAACACCCTGCTAAACACCTTCAACCCAGCTTTGTTGGAACAGGTCCTGCGTACCCCCTTGCCGAAAACTTTCAACCATCCGCCGGGCACTTTTTATGTTGACCAAGCGCCAGTCAGCGGCGAACTCAGCGCCGGACAAGCCGTTGACATTCGGATCCGCAGCGATGTTCTCAAAACCTTTGCGGTGCTCAACAACGACAACTGGACCATGTTTGCGGTGAAACCTGAAGGCACCGTGATCCACATCGTACCGGTGGCAGGCCCCTTCGTGATTTTGGGCCAACGCCCGAACACCGAAAACTACGTCTATCTTTTGCAATATCAAGTTCGCCCCTGACGCTGGGCACATCTGCTTTCAATGTGATGACACGCCCCTACAATTTTTCTGCCGGTCCGGCCGCCATGCCAGAAGCGGTGCTGACACAGGCTGCTGCCGAAATGCTGGACTGGCACGGCAGCGGCATGGGCGTCATGGAGATGAGCCACCGTGGCAAGGAATTTGGTCAGATTTACGCAGAAGCCGAAGCCGACCTGCGCGAGCTGCTGGCGGTACCGTCTAACTTCAAGCTGCTGTTCATGCAAGGCGGTGGCCTGGCCGAAAACGCGATCGTGCCGCTCAACCTGTCCTGCGGCGAAGTCGCAGACTTTGTTATTACCGGCAGTTGGAGCCAGAAATCCGCCGACGAAGCCAAACGCTATTGCAATTCTCACGAGGCGGCCAACACCCAGGCCGGCGGCTTCACCACCCTGCCCGACCCTGCTGGCTGGCAACTCAGCACCCAGCCCGCCTACGTACATATCTGCTCCAACGAGACTATCAACGGTGTGGAATACCATGAGCTGCCCGACCTGAAAGCGTTGGGTTGCGACGCGCCACTGGTAATCGACTTTTCATCGCACGTGGCCTCACGCCCGGTGGACTGGTCGCGCGTCGGCCTGGCCTTTGGCGGCGCGCAAAAAAACCTCGGCCCGGCCGGGTTGACGCTGGTGGTGGTGCGCGACGACTTGCTTGACCGCGCGCTGCCGATCTGCCCCAGCGCGTTTAGTTACAAGACCGTGGCCGACAACCAGTCGATGTTCAACACGCCGCCCACCTATTCGATGTACATCGCTGGGCTGGTGTTCAAGTGGCTCAAGCGCCAGGGTGGCATCGCTGCAGTTGAGGCGTGCAACATCGCCAAGGCCACGCTGCTGTATGACGCCATCGACACCTCAGCGCTGTACGTCAACCGGGTCGCCAAGACCTGCCGCTCGCGCATGAATGTGCCGTTTTACCTGCTCGACGAACGTTTGAACGACGCTTTTTTGGCGGGTGCCCGTGCACGCGGCCTGCTGCAACTCAAAGGTCACAAGTCGGTCGGTGGGATGCGCGCCAGCATCTACAACGCGATGCCGCTGGCGGGTGTGCAAGCGCTGATAACTTATCTGCGTGATTTCGAGGCGCAAAACGGTTGAGCTGCGCCCAGCCATCGATCACCGGCAACCAGCCTTATCCCTCACCCTCCTGACATCTCATGGCCAAGACCCTGCCTGAATTACGCGACCAGATCGACGCGGTCGATCGGGAACTGCTGGCACTGCTGAACCGCCGCGCAGCGCTGGCGCACGAGGTTGGCGAGATCAAAAAACTCGACGGTTCCACGGTGTTTCGCCCCGACCGCGAAAACCAGGTCATCACAAATTTGCAGACGCTCAACGCCGGGCCGCTCAAGCAACTCAGCATCGGCGTCATCTGGCGCGAAATCATGTCGGCTTGCCGTGCGCTGGAAGCACCGCAACGCGTCGCCTTCCTCGGCCCAGCCGGCACCTTCAGCGAGCAAGCCGCGATCCAATTTTTTGGTGCCAGCATGGCGCGAGTTTTGTGTGTCAGCATCGACGAGGTGTTTCGCGCCACCGCTGCGGGCAGCGCCGAATTTGGCGTGGTGCCGATCGAAAACTCGTCTGAAGGCGTGATCTCGCGCTCGCTTGACCTGTTGCTCAATTCGCCGCTGCACATCATTGGCGAAACCAGTTTTTTGGTGCGTCACAACCTGCTGCGGCTGGAGCCCGCGCTGCACGACATCGAGGCGGTCTATGCCCATCCGCAGGCGCTGGCGCAGTGCCAGGACTGGCTGACCACGCACCTGCCGCACGCCGACCGCCGCGCCGCGCCGAGCAACGCCGAAGGCGCGCGCCTAGCCGCCACCAACCCAGCCTGGGCGGCGATTGCCAGTGAGCGCGCTGGCAGCGAATTTGGCCTGCATGTAGCGTCTTATGCAATCCAGGACGACGCCTTCAACCGGACCCGCTTTGCGGTGATCTGCCTGCCGCACATCATGGCCGCACCGGCGGCCACCGGACACGATTGCACCAGCCTGATCGTGTCGGTCAACAATCGGCCCGGAGCGGTGCACGACTTGCTGGTGCCGCTCAAAAAACACGGCGTGTCGATGACACGCTTTGAGTCGCGCCCGGCGCGCTCGGGCCAGTGGGAGTATTACTTCTACATTGACCTGGCTGGACATCCGTCGCAGCCTCAGGTGACTGCGGCGCTGGGCGAACTGCAAGCCCTGTGCGCTTTCTACAAAGTTCTGGGAACCTACCCGGTGGGGCAATGATGTTTGAACAACTGGGTCTGATCGGCTGCGGCCTGATGGGCGGCTCGTTTGCGCTGGCGCTCAAAAAGGCGGGTTTGGTCAAACGCGTGGTTGGCTACAGCAAGTCACCTGCCACCACCGAGCGGGCGCGCCAGTTGGGCGTGATCGACGCCCAAGCGCCGTCGGCGCTGCTGGCCGCCGCGGGCGCTGACATCGTGCTGATCGCGGTGCCGGTGGCGTCGTCTGAGGCCACTTTCCAATCGATCCGGCCGATGGTGACGGTGCAGACGCTGATCATGGACGTGGGCTCTACCAAAAATGACGTGGTGCAGGCGGCCCGGCGCGGCCTGCAAGATATGGTCAGCTCATTTGTTCCGGCCCATCCGATCGCCGGCAAAGAGCTGGCCGGCGTGGACAACGCCGACGCCGACTTGTACCGCGGCTGTCAGGTCATTCTGACCCCGACTGAAGTCACCCGTGCCGATCACTTGCAACGCGCTGCCGAGATTTGGCGTGCGCTGGGCAGCCGGGTCGTGCAGATGACGCCGCAGGCGCACGACACCACGTTTGCTGCGGTCAGCCACCTGCCCCATTTGCTGTCGTTTGCACAAATGAATGCGGTCTGTGGTCAGTCAGACGGGGAAAACTTTTTAGCCTTGGCCGGTCCTGGCTTTCGCGATGCCACCCGTATCGCGGCCAGTGACCCGTCGGTGTGGCGCGACATCTTGCTGTCCAACCGCACCGAGGTGCTGGCGCAGTGTCAACTGTTGCGTGACCAGTTGCAAATGTTCGAGGTCGCCATGCAAAGCGCTGATCAGGCCGCTCTGCAAGCGCTCATCACCCAAGCCAGCAACGCGCGTGCGCAGTGGCGTATGTCAGCGATCGCCTAGCCTCAATGACAGCAAAGTGATGCCGAGGTATGAAAGATATCTGTCATTGCGGACTTGATCCGCAATCCATGGATGCCGGATCCGGTCCGGCATGACAACCACTTACTTTCACGTTAACGCATGTTCCAAACCGCTTTCCTTGACATCCCGCCACTGACGTCGGCCCACGGCAGCGTCACCCTGCCCGGCTCCAAGAGCATTTCCAACCGCGTGCTGTTGTTGGCGGCGTTGTGCCAGGGGCAGACCGTGCTGCACGACCTGCTGGACTCGGACGACACCCGCGTCATGCTGGTGGCGCTGCGGGCCTTGGGCTGCGGCGTGCAGCAAGTCGGCCACAGCGTCACCATTGACGGTCTGGCCGGGCGACCCCGGCAGACCTCGGCCAAGCTGTTCATGGGCAACGCAGGTACCGCCATCCGCCCGCTGACAGCGGCGCTCGCGCTGCTGGGTGGCGACTACGAATTGCGGGGCGTTGCGCGGATGCACGAACGCCCGATCGGTGACCTGGTCGATGCCTTGCGCCAACTCGGCTGCCAGATCGATTACCTGGAAAACCCGGGCTACCCGCCGCTGCACATCGGGCAACCGCAACTGCGGCTAGGCCAGCCAATTCGGGTGCGTGGCGACATCTCCAGTCAATTTCTCACCGCGCTGTTGATGGCGCTACCGCTCGTGGCCAAACAGGATGTGGTGATCGAAGTTGTGGGCGAGTTGATCTCGCGGCCGTATATTGAAATTACGTTGAACCTGCTGGCGCGCTTTAACGTGCCGGTGCAGCGCGACGGCTGGCAGCGCTTTACCATCCCAGCGCGCAGCCAGTTGCGCTCGCCAGGCCAAATTCACGTTGAAGCCGACGCCTCATCAGCTAGTTATTTCATAGCTATTGGCGCACTAGGAGCAAGGGCTGACGAGCAAAAAATCATAAAGGTTAGCGGCGTTGGAGCGGCCTCAATCCAGGGCGACATCCGCTTTGTCGAGGCAGCACAGCAGATGGGAGCGCAGATCAAGTCTGGTGCCAACTGGCTGGAGGTCTCACGCACGGTCTGGCCGCTGCGCCCGATCGACCTGGACTGCAACCACATCCCTGACGCCGCGATGACGCTGGCTATGCTGGCGCTGTACGCCAACGGCACCAGCACGCTGCGCAACATCGCCAGTTGGCGCGTCAAGGAAACCGACCGCATCGCCGCCATGGCCTGCGAGCTGCGCAAGCTCGGCGCGACAGTGGTGGAAGGTGCGGACTTTATCCAGATCACACCTCCGGCAACAATGAGCACCGCCGGGCCGCCCCAAGGTGCGACGGCCCCCTCGGGGGGCAGCGCAGTACACGCAGTGACAAGCGTGGGGGCCATGTCCCAGTGGCGCGCTGCCAGCATCAACACTTACGACGACCACCGCATGGCAATGTGTTTTTCACTGGCGGCGTTCAACCCGGCCGGGTTGCCGGTGCGTATCAACCACCCGGCGTGCGTTGCCAAGACTTTTCCGGACTATCTTGAGACGATGTTCAGTCTGGTACAAGCGCAACCACAGCAGATTCC
>JAQTSL010000172.1 GCA_028711355.1 Rhodoferax sp. | reverse complement strand
AACACAGGTGGCCATGGACACCAGCCGGGCCCGGCTCAAGGAGCAACCGGCCAAGTGGTTTACGCTGGCCCTGGGCACCTGGCCGCTAGCCACGCCGCTGGCCACGCTAGAGGGCTTGCCAACCGATTGGCCGGTGTTTGTATTGCCCTTGGGCACCGACCAGTTGCAGGTGTTTTATGGAGTGTTCCCAAGCCGCAAAGCAGCACAGCGGGCCGGCGCCGCCAACCAGGCCAACGTGGTGAGCATCGGCAGTCTTAAAAATTAATTGGGGTCTGACCCCAATTAATTTAGGCGCGGGCCGAGATGCGGTCCACCAGGCGGCTCATGTTGGACAACGAGATCAGGTGCGCATAAATCCAGCCGGCTTCGCCAGACTGAATCAGGTTGGCGGTGGTTTTTTCGTCCAGCGTCTGAAGCTTTTTTTCGTCAATCACGTACAGCCCGTTGAACAAAAATTGACGGCCGTCGGTGAGCTCGGTTTTAGCCGACATTTCAGTCAACATATCAAGCGCGTCCAACTGGCTGACAAACGCTTCGGTGCGTTTCATTTGGGCCTGGTAGGCGTTGAGAAAGTTCAGTGCACCGTCTAAAAATGCGGTGTTGGTGCCATCTTTGGCAAACAGGGGTTGGCCGTCTTTGGTGCCATAGGCTGGGGCGGCTTCGTCGATGCAGACGACAAACTGGTCGTCGCCGCCTTCGGCCAGCACAAACGGGTAGCGGCGCACAAAAGCGGGCACATAACGCGCGTCCCAGGCACCTTCGGCGTCAACAAAAAGATTTTCGTTGTCACGCAAGCCGACCAGCGCAACCGGCACTTTTTTGTCGGCAACTTTGGCAAAAACGATCGGATATTCTTTGCAGGCTTCAATGAACTCGACCCCAGACAGGGGAATCGAGTTTGTTCTTGCAGCAAAAGCAAAGCCCGACACCGCACCTATTTTGGTTTTGCGATGGGTGTCGCGGTTGACGGCTACCGGCTTTTCATAAAACATGACTTGGCTCATTAAGACTTCCTAGATTGCTAAGTTGAGGGGGCGCAAGCATAACAAAACAGGCATACGCCTGGCGCAGCAGGGATTGGTAGCAGTTTTCGGGTAGTTGTCAGCCCGCTGGCCCCGATCGGATCGGATTTTTTTGGTCACAATCCACGCCTACCGCTAGTCAAAAGCCGCACCGCCGATCCTGCAAATATATCAAGTGAACCCGTCAAATAAAGAGCCCATGGCTCACACCCCAATGATGCAGCAGTACCTGGGCATCAAGGCCGACTACCCGGACACGCTGCTGTTTTACCGGATGGGGGACTTTTTTGAGCTGTTTTATGCTGATGCAGAGAACGCCGCACGCCTGCTGGGCATCACACTGACCACGCGCGGCCAAAGCGCTGGTGCGCCGGTGGTGATGGCGGGCGTGCCGTTCCATGCGGTGGACACCTACCTGGCGCGGCTGATCAAGCTGGGGGAATCGGTCGCCATCTGCGAGCAAGTGGGCGATGTCGGTGCCGCCAAAGGCCCGGTTGAGCGCAAGGTGGTGCGGGTCGTCACACCGGGCACGCTGACCGATCTGGAACTGCTGGGCGACAAGACCGAGGCGATGCTGCTGGCGGTACACCAGGGCGCGCGCGCCACCTGTGGCCTGGCCTGGCTGAGCGTGACGCAGGGCGTGGTGCATCTGGCCGAATGCCCGCTCGATGAGCTGGCGGCCTGGGTGACGCGCGTGGCGGCGGGCGAGCTGATCTTTAGTGCCGGCGTGACACCCGCGTTTGAGGCCCGGCTGCGCGCACTTCAGAGCGCCCCCGCCGTGGCGCTGACGGCGCGACCAGACTGGCAGTTTGACAGCGGTCTGGGCCAGCGCACGCTGGCTGCGCACTTGCAGGCGGCCAGCTTGCAGGCCTGGCAGGCGCAAGACTTGCCGCAGGCGCACGCGGCCGCCGCCGCTTTGCTGAGCTACGTGGAGCACACCCAAGGGCGCGCGCTGACACACATCCACAGTTTGCAGGTGCAGCGACTGGACGCGCTGATTGACCTGCCGCAGACCACCCGGCGCAACCTGGAGCTGGTGCAAACGCTGCGCGGAGACGACGCGCCAACACTTTTTTCATTGCTCGACACCTGCGTCACCGGCATGGGCAGCCGCTTGCTTAAAAGCTGGTTGCTACAGCCCGCGCGTGAGCGCAGCCAGGCGCAACAGCGCCAGCGCGCCATCGCCGCGCTGCGCACTGGCGGGTGCGACAAGCTGCGCCAGCAGCTCAAGGGCAGTGCCGACGTGCAGCGCATCACGGCACGCGTGGCGCTGCGCCAGGCCCGCCCAAGAGAGCTGCTGGGGCTCTGCCAAACGCTTCAAAAAACAGAGCTACTGGGACAGCATCTACCTGCGCTGGAGCCGTTTTTGATGCAACTTGCGGCGGACCTGCAAGCGCCACCGGGCTGCGCCCAACTGCTGCAACAGGCGATCGCCCCCGAGCCGGCTGTGATGGTGCGCGACGGCGGCGTGATCGCCAGCGGCCATGACACTGAGCTCGACGAGCTGCGTGCCATCCAGACCCATTGCGACGATTTTTTACTGGAGCTGGAAACGCGCGAAAAAGCCCGCACCGGGATTGCCACGCTGCGCGTGCAGTACAACAAGGTGCACGGCTTTTTCATCGAGGTCAGCCAGGGCCAAGCGGCCAGGGTGCCCGACGACTACCGGCGCCGTCAGACGCTGAAAAACGCCGAGCGCTTCACCACGCCCGAGCTCAAGGCGTTTGAAGACAAGGCGCTGAGTGCGGCCGAGCGTGCGCTAGCGCGCGAAAAATGGTTGTACGAGCAGTTGCTGGACCAGTTGCAGGTGTTTGTGCCCGCGCTGACCACGCTGGCGCAGGCGCTGGCCACGCTGGACGCGCTGTGCGCGCTGGCCGAGCGCAGCCTGACACTGGACTGGTGCGCGCCGCAGTTTGTCAAAGAGCCGTGTCTGGAGATCGAAGCCGGGCGCCACCCGGTGGTGCAGGCGCGCCTGGCCCAGGCCAGCGCCGGTGCCTTTATTGCCAACGACACCCGGTTGGGCGCCAGGCAGCGTATGCAGATCATCACCGGCCCTAACATGGGCGGCAAATCAACCTATATGCGCCAGGTAGCGCTGATCGTGCTGCTGGCGAGCGTCGGCAGCTACGTGCCCGCCGCCAGTTGCCGACTCGGGCCGATCGACGCCATCCACACCCGCATTGGCGCGGCCGACGACCTGGCCAACGCGCAATCCACTTTCATGCTGGAGATGCTGGAAGCGGCGCAAATTTTGCACAGCGCCACGCCCCGGTCGCTGGTGCTGATGGACGAAATTGGCCGCGGCACCAGCACTTTTGACGGGCTGGCGCTGGCCAGCGCGATTGCCACCCAGTTGCACGACCGCACGCAGGCGTTTACGCTGTTTGCCACGCATTACTTTGAGTTGACTGAATTCCCCGCTACCCACCACGCAGCGGTCAACGTGCATGTGAGCGCGGTCGAATCGGGCCGCGACGTGGTGTTTCTGCACGAGCTGCAAGCCGGCCCGGCCAGCAAAAGCTACGGCATTCAGGTGGCACGGCTGGCTGGTTTGCCCACTGCCGTGCTCAATCACGCGCGCCAAACGCTGCAGGCGCTAGAAACGCAGGCCAGCCAGACGCACGCCCAAGTGGATTTGTTTGCGTCACCCGTTGCTACCGAACAAATAGCTGCCAGCGCTTTAGATAAATGGGCTAGCGGCATCAATCCTGACCAAATGACGCCGCGTGATGCGCTCGAAGCGCTGTACCAGATGAAACGCCTGCTGCCTTAACTTTCATGGCCGCAAAGCCACCGTAAAGAATTCTTGTCATTGAGGTCCCGGCTCTAGTGCGGGGTTTCAGCACCCGCAATCCATGAAATCGGGGCCATGGATTGCGGGTCGTGGCCCGCGATGACGGCCAGCGGCCGTGCCTCTTGTCATTTTTATGCTGCTAGGTGGCTTTGTGGGCCATGGTTAGCTTGATGGATCACCCGCTGCGGGTACGGAATCTCGATGCGATGCTGGCGCAGCAGCCGCAAAATCTCAAGGTTGATGCTCGAGCGCAGGTTGTTGAAGCCGTTTTCAGGGTCACCGATCCAGTAGCCCAGCCGAAACTCCAGCCCGTCGGCGCCAAACGCCATCAGGGTCACCGCCGGGGCAGGGTCGGCCAGCACCCGTGGCTGGCTTTGGGCGGCCTGAAGCAGCAATTGCATCACCTGATCAACATCACTGTCATAGCCCACCGACACGTCAGTGGATTGCCACAATTGGCTGTCGGCCAGCGTCAGGTTTTCGACCCGGGTGGTGATCAAAATCTCATTTGGCACGATCGACTCACCACCGCTCAGACTGCGAATGACGGTATAGCGCGCGTTGATCTCGGTGATGCGTCCCTCGTAGCCATCAACCCGCACGTTGTCACCGATGCGCATGCTGCGTTCGGCCAGAATGACAAAGCCGCTCACATAATTGGCCGCCAACTTTTGCAGGCCAAAGCCAATGCCGACACCGATCGCGCCGCCCAGCACCGACAGCGCGGTCAGGTCAATGCCCACCGCCGACAGCGCCAGCAACAGGCCAACAAACATCAAAAGCGCACGCGCCGCATTGCTGACCGCCTTGCGCAGGCTGAGTTCGCCCCCGGTGGCGTTGCGCAGCACTTTGGCTTCGATGGTCGAAGAAATCCACAAGCTCAGGATCAGCACCAGCCCGGCGGTGAGTGAGCCTTCGATGATCTTGCGCACCGACAGCGTGCTGCCGCCAACGCTCCAACTGATCTGGTCGAGTTCTTCCATCACCAGCGGCAGCAGACCGCTGACCCACAACACCATCGCCAGCCAGGCGACCCAGGAGATGGTGCGCTCCAGCAGCCGAACCAGCGCAGTCTCGCTGAACGCCGCCTGTAGCACTTTTACGCCCAGGCGAATCACCAGCAGCGACACCAGCACCGGCAGGGCAATCTTGAACAACGCCAGCGGCACCAGGTGCGCCACACCCTTGCGCGCCAGATACGTCAGGCACAGCAGCAGCGCCGGGAACAGCACGCCATCAACAATGCGCCGCCCGAACATGATGGAATTGGCGGTACGGCCCGGCACATCAAGGGCCCGCGCCACCAGGCTTGACAGCAGCCAGGCTAGCCCGACACACGCCGCCAGTGCGGCCAGCTCTACCAGCGCACTGGTCTGCGTCAGCGCCGCCAGCCAGCTTGCCAGATCAGGCGTGGGCGCCTCAGACATCGGCCATGGCGCGGATGTGCGCTTCAACGCTGCGCGACAACGCGCTCATCACGTAACCGCCCTCCAGACAGCTCACCACCCGACCCTGCGCGTGGCGCTTGGCCACGTCCATGATGCGGTGCGTGATCCAGGCGTAGTCTGCCTCCACCAGGCCGAGCTGGCCCATGTCGTCTTCACGATGTGCGTCAAAACCAGCGCTGATGACGATCAGTTCGGGTTTGAAGGCCTCAAGCCGTGGCATCCACGCGGCTTCGATCAGCTCGCGGATATCCATGCCCTTGGTATAGGCCGGCACCGGCAGGTTGACCATGTTGGGCGCGTTGGAATGCACCCAGTCGAGTGGATAAAACGGGTGCTGGAAAAAGCTCACCATCAGGATGCGGTCGTCGTTTTTGCAGATGTCCTCGGTGCCGTTGCCGTGGTGCACGTCAAAATCGACAATCGCCACCCGTTTCAGGTTATGGCGCTCCAGCGCGTACTTGGCGGCAATCGCCACATTGTTGAAAAAGCAAAAACCCATCGACTGGTTGTGCGTGGCGTGGTGACCGGGCGGACGCACCGCGCAAAAAGCAGTCTTGAATTCACCCGCCAGCACCGCATCGACCGCGTCAGTGGCGGCACCGGCGGCGTGCAGCGCTGCGGTCCAGGTATGCACGTTGATGCTGGTGTCGGGGTCAATCTGTAGCGTGTCGGCCCCGCCAGCGGCGATACTCTCTTTGAGTTCGGCATTCAGGCCGCGAATGGCGGCGATGTACATCCGGTCGTGCGCCAGCTCGATGTCTGATGTGGCCGCCGGGGTGGCGGTGCGCCGGTCCAGCACCACATCCAGGCCGCAAACCAGCATCCGGTCGTCAATGGCGTCGAGCCGCTCCGGGCACTCGGGGTGGCCCGGGCTCATTTCGTGCAGCCGAAAACTTGGGTGGGTAAAGTATCCGGTCATTGTCATGGGCGTTGTCTCCTGCGGTCATTTTTTTGGTAACGTTAACTTATGAACACTCAAAAAAAGCTTATAGCGCTGGTAGATCAGCTTAACACGGTGATCGTCGGCAAGCTTGCGCAAACGCAAGACTGCGTGGCGTGTCTGCTGGCCGGCGGGCATCTGCTGATTGAAGATGTGCCCGGGGTCGGCAAGACCACGCTGGCACACGCGCTGGCGCGCACCTTCGGCCTGCAGTTCTCACGGGTGCAATTTACCTCGGACCTGATGCCCAGCGACCTGCTGGGGGTGTCGATCTTTAACCGGCAGACCGACCAGTTTGTGTTCCACGCCGGCCCCCTGTTTGCCCAGGTGCTGCTGGCCGACGAGATCAACCGCGCCAGCCCCAAGACGCAAAGCGCGCTACTGGAGGCGATGGAAGAGCAACAGGTGTCGGTCGAAGGCCAGACCCGTGCGCTGCCCGAGCCGTTCTTTGTGATTGCCACGCAAAATCCGCACGACCAGCAAGGCACTTACGCGCTGCCCGAGTCGCAGTTGGACCGCTTTTTGATGCGTATTTCACTAGGCTACCCGGACCGCGCCTCTGAGCGCGCACTGCTGACCGGGCGCGACCGGCGCGATCTGGTCGCTGCGCTGCCGGCCTTGCTCAACGCCGCCGAACTGCTGGACTTGCAGCACCAGGTGCAAGCGGTGCACGCCGCCGAGCCGCTGCTGGACTACGTGCAAGACCTGCTGGCGGCGACCCGCTCGGGGCGCTGGTTTATGCGCGGTTTAAGCCCACGCGCTGGCATTGCCGTGCTGCGCGTGGCCAAGGCGCACGCGCTGCTGGCCGGGCGTGCCTACGTGGCGCCGGACGACGTGCGCGCGATCCTGGCGCAGACTATCGCGCACCGGCTCGCGCCGGTCGCCGACGCCGGCCGCGCCGCCACCGAGCAGGTGCAAGCCATGCTGGACGCAGTCGCTTTGCCGTGATGAAGCTAACGTGAAAATCCGACATCAAGGCCCAGTGGCGGCCATTTTTGCGCAGGCGGTAGCTGAATTGGGGTCAGATCCCAATTCGGGATCAACAAGTCAAGTCGGCCAACAACGTATCACCGATTTGGCAAAACCCCAAGTCGAGGGCTCTTACCCCCATTCTGCGGCTTGTACCGAAGAGCTCCTTGCGCTGGCTTTTCCAGTACGCCCCGCGCGGCAACCGGCAACGGCGGCCACCTCATACTGGAGTACCAGAAATCGGTGTCCGCCGCTGCCGGTTACCACGCGATGTGTTGGATCGGCGGCTGTCAACGGGCAATACCAACAACCGGTTCCAGTAACGGCCATTTTTGCGCAGGCGGTAGCTGAATCGGGGTCAGATCCGGCCGCGCAGCGGAACGGCTCTGACCCCAATTCTGCGGGTTGTACCAAAAAATGATCTGCTTTTCATACTCCGGGGTGGCTCGATGGCCAGTTAGGGCTTTTTCATGAACCAGCCCTTGCTGCAATATGCCCGCGAAAAACTGGCGCGCTGGTTTGAGGCACGCCTGCCCGCGGCCGACAGCGTCACGCTGACCCAGCGCAGCGTCTATATCTTGCCGACCCGGGCTGGCCTGCTGCTGGCC